>NZ_JBQCTZ010000051.1:0-20795 GCF_051963715.1 Neisseria sp. P0001.S005
GCTGATAGAAATCGTTTCCCATTTTACTTTATTTATCGCCATTAATGGCAAAATTATTACTTAGTCATGATTAAAAAAATTATAACGACCTGTATGGGTCTCTTATTAGGACTGGCTCTTTTCGGTGTAGGTCTGATTGCAATTGCAATTCTGGTAACCTATCCAAAACTGCCGTCTTTGGACTCTTTACAACACTACAAACCAAAAATGCCGCTGACGATTTATTCTTCAGACGGCCAAGTCATTGGCGTTTACGGCGAACAACGGCGTGAATTTACCAAAATCGGCGACTTCCCCAAAATTTTGAAAGACGCAGTGATTGCCGCCGAAGACAAACGCTTCTACGACCACTGGGGTGTGGATGTTTGGGGCGTGGCGCGCGCCGCAATCGGCAACGTCATAGCCGGCGGTGTTCAATCCGGTGCCAGTACGATTACGCAACAAGTTGCCAAAAACTTCTACCTGAGCAGCGAGCGTTCGTTCACCCGTAAGTTCAACGAAGCCCTGTTGGCCTACAAAATCGAGCAGTCTTTAAGTAAAGACAAGATTTTGGAGCTGTACTTCAACCAAATCTATTTGGGTCAACGCGCTTATGGTTTTGCCTCTGCCGCCCAAATTTATTTCAATAAAAATGTTAATGAATTAACATTGGCTGAAGCCGCCATGTTGGCCGGCTTGCCTAAAGCACCTTCCGCCTACAATCCGATTGTAAACCCTGAGCGTGCCAAACTGCGCCAGGCTTATATTCTGAACAATATGCTGGAAGAAGGCATGATCACCCTGCAGCAACGCGATCAGGCTTTGAAAGAAGAGTTGCATTACGAGCGTTTTGTACAAAACATCGACCAAAATGCCCTGTATGTTGCCGAGATGGTGCGTCAAGAGCTGTTTGAAAAATACGGCGAAGATGCCTACACACAAGGCTTCAAGGTATATACCACCGTCGATACCGCACACCAGCGCGTCGCCACCGAAGCCCTGCGTAAAGTTCTGCGCAATTTCGACCGCGGCAGCAGCTACCGCGGTGCAGAAAACTACATCGACCTGAGCAAAAGCGATAACGTAGAAGAAACTGTCAGCCAATATCTTTCTACACTTTACACCGTCGATAAAATGATTCCTGCGGTTGTATTGGAAGCCTCACGCAAAGGTGTACAGATTCAGTTGCCAAGCGGCCGTAAAGTCACGCTGAACAGCCACGCTTTAGGCTTTGCCGCCCGTGCCGTCAACAGCGAAAAAATGGGGGATGACCGTATCCGTCGCGGCTCCGTCATTCGCGTTAAAGGTAGCGGCGATACTTTTACCGTCGTTCAAGAGCCTTTGTTGCAAGGCGCATTGGTGTCTTTAGATGCGAAAACCGGTGCAGTCCGTGCATTGGTCGGCGGCTACGACTACCACAGCAAAACCTTCAACCGCGCAACTCAAGCCATGCGCCAACCCGGCTCGACGTTCAAACCGTTCGTTTATTCCGCTGCTTTGGCAAAAGGCATGACTGCCTCCACCATGATTAACGATGCGCCGATCTCCCTGCCGGGCAAAGGTGCAAACGGTAAAGCGTGGAACCCGAAAAACTCTGACGGCCGCTATGCCGGTTACATCACGCTGCGTCAGGCTTTGACCGCGTCGAAAAACATGGTATCCATCCGCATCCTGATGTCGATCGGCATCGGCTACGCGCAACAATATATCCAACGCTTCGGCTTCAAGCCATCTGAAATCCCTGCCAGCCTGTCTATGGCTTTGGGTACAGGCGAAACCACTCCGTTGCGTATTGCAGAAGGTTACAGCGTCTTTGCCAACGGCGGTTACAAAGTATCTGCCCACGTCATCGACAAAATCTACGACAGCCAAGGCCGTCTGAGAGCGCAAATGCAGCCGTTAGTGGCCGGTGAAAACGCACCTCAAGCCATTGACCCGCGCAACGCCTACATCATGTACAAAATCATGCAGGACGTTGTCCGTGTCGGTACCGCGCGCGGTGCAGCCGCACTGGGCCGCTCCGACATCGCCGGTAAAACCGGTACCACCAACGACAACAAAGACGCATGGTTTGTCGGCTTCACCCCTAGCGTTGTGACTGCCGTCTATATCGGCTTTGACAAACCGCGCAGCATGGGCAGTGCAGGCTACGGTGGCACAATCGCCGTACCGGTTTGGGTAGAATACATGCGCTTCGCCCTGAAAGGCACCAGCGTCAAACCGATGAAAGCACCTGAAGGCGTGGTTACAAACGGCGGCGAAGTGTATATGCGCGAACGCATGACCACCAGCTCCGACCTGGCCTTGGACAACAGCGGCGTTGCTCCGCGTCCTGCTCAACCTGCCCGTCGTGCCGTTCCGAATGAAAACCGCCGCAGTGCCGAGAGCAACACTGCGCCAGCCCGTGAAGAATCAGACGAAACCCCAGTTCTGCCAAGCAATACCGGCAACAATAACAGACAACAACTAGACTCTCTGTTCTAATGTTCTCAAACAAGGCCGTCTGAAACGTTCAGACGGCCTTGTTTGAGAAAATTCAAAGCAAAACCATGATTGATTTACACTGCCATTCGACCGTTTCAGACGGCATGTTGTCCCCAACCGAAGTTGTCCGACTCGCCCGTCAAAACGGTTGCACCCTGCTCGCCCTGACCGACCACGACCATACCGGCGGACTTGCCGAGGCACGCACCGAAGCCGATACCCTCGGCCTCCCCTTCGTCAACGGCGTGGAGATATCCGTCACTTGGCGCGGCCGCACCATCCACGTTGTCGGCTTGGACTTTGACGAACACAACGAAGCACTGCAGAACCTGCTTGCCGAAGTCCGCAAAGGCCGTCTGAAACGACTGGAATCCATTGTGGCCAAACTGGAGAAAAAAGGCATAACAGGCGCGTATGAAGGCGCACTGGCATTGGCCGCCAACAAAGAAATGGCCAGCCGCACCCACATTGCCGAATTCCTCATCCGCGAAGGCCATGTCAAAAACAAACAGCAGGCATTTACCAAATATCTGGGAGACGGCAAATCCTGTTCCGTCAGACATGAATGGGCCACACTGGAAGACTGCGTAGCCGCGATTACAGGCGCGGGCGGCATGGCCATTATCGCCCACCCGATGCGCTATGAATTATCCGCCACCGCCAAACGAAACCTGTTTCAAGAATTTAAAAATCTCGGCGGCGCAGGGATTGAAGTGCACAGTGGCAACTGCTGTAAAAACGACCGCCTCAACTATGCCCTGCTTGCCGACCGTTTCGACTTTCTCGCCAGCGCAGGCAGCGACTTTCACCGCCCCAACGACTTCAGCGGCGGCATACTCGGCGCCTGTCCCGACTTACCCGAACAATGCCGCCCTGTATGGAAACACTTTAAGGCCGTCTGAATGCCTCACGCAAAAGGATTATCCTGCCAAAAAAGCAGCCTGCACCCCATCTCCCACCGAAAGACCCGAACCATGTGCGATTACTGCGCCGACCTTCGTCCCACCGTCCGCATCAAAACCCCGCAAAAACTGTCGCAAATGCTACTGCGCGCCGCCGACCGCCTGGCAGACGGCACGCTGGCCGACATCACCCTCGCCTACGCCAAAGTCCGGCGTATCAGTCCCGACTATGTTCAAACCTTCGCCCGCAGCGGTTACATCATCGACACCGACCCACAGGGCAACCGCCGCCTGCACGGCTGGTACGATTTCCTGACCCACTATTTCCAATGCACACACTGCAAAGCCGTGTTCGAGATTGATGCCGAAACCTACCACGGCAGCGGCGGAGAATGGAAAATGCTGGAAGAGGCGGCCAAGCGTTTTCAGGCTACCTGAAAATAAAAAATCAGCATATCTTTGGAAGCCATATCTGATAACGTGTTTATACAGCCGGGATATATGCAGTATTTTCTCCGGGCAGTATAACCGATGTTGAAATTTCCGTCGGATACACGACATCAGCGGCTGTCTCTGCTGAAATTTCACCTGCCAACTCATTGTAAATTCCTTTGTCGTTTTGGAAATCAATATCGGCAACCTTGCGCCTTTCCCCATTTTCCAAAACCACTTCTGATTCAAATAATATTTTATTATCGGCTTCATCTTTCAGATTGATTTCTGCAAAATCCAAAGAGATCGACTGGATATCCCAGTCGGACAATAGAGAAAGCTCTCCTTCCTCCGTTTTCCCGTTACTGTTTTCGTCATGCCAGATTCTTAGCTCGCCCCACAATTCATCATATTGATTAATGATATTATTATTGTCGCTGTCCAAATCTTTCAAAGCTTCTACGCCGTTTTCTGCGCGCTTGCCGTCAGACATAACTGTTGCCTCACCAAACATCTCCGTTCCGTCGTTTACCATGCCGTCTCCATTTTTATCCCAAACCAAAAAACCGCTGCCTTTTTTGAGCCAAGCCGTCTGTTCGGCCATCCCGTCGCCATCCATATCAAAACTCACTCCATCCTCCACCGAAGTCGTGAGCAACTCTTCTCCATACAGCTCGATAGCAAGAGGAGTATGGTAATTTTTGGCAATTTGGTCAAAATTCTGCTGAAGATTATCCACTCCGCCCTGTAAATCAAGTGAAATATTGGCTTTGTTCAGTAAATCCTGCAAAGCTTTCAAAGCTTCGTTTTCATTATGAATTTCTTTGCCTTTTCCTGATGCCTGTTCGGATTTTTGCTGTTCGACCAAAGCAGCCAAGCGGTTAACTGCATTGGAATGAAGCCTGCTGGCTGAAGTAATCAGTGCCGCATACGCACTTTTTGAGTAATTTACTAAATTATCGTTGAAGCTGACACTCTTGCCCGCGCTACCGATACCGAATTCAATCGCCCCCTGCTTTCCGCCTGAAGAATAATATAACGCTGTTCTTGCAGCCGTCGTTACCGTACCGTCTGCCAAACGGCTGTTTGCAGGTACAAATACCACCATCAACATAGGATTTCCACGTGTCATCATCGGCATCAGACTAAGCGGCATATTTGGATCGGTTTTCTGAAAGCGAACCCGCTCGTCACCTACGCCAAACAGTCTGTTGGGATGGTCAGGCGCTGCTTCATCCATTCCTGATTGCAGAATTTTTTGCTTTTCGGCTGGAGTTTTACCGTTTAGCAGGTTTGGATTGGTTTCCTTAAGGAATACAGATTTCGCCCATGTCCAATAAGTATGGCTGGGCTATCCGCTGGGGTTTTGGGTTTTCATTTTGTGGGCAAAATAATCAACAGCCTGTTGTTGGTTCATCGCCTTGATTGCTGCCGTATCCGATCCGTATTTGGTTTCTTTTGGGTTGTTCCGCAAATCAAACTGAAAACGGTTGTATTCGGCTTTTCCTTCTTCATAAACAAATCTTCGTGCATATTCATTCGCTGTTATATTGCGATTTCCATCAATATCAAGATCAAGCTTGGAAATTGTTTTCGACAAACCATGTCCTAACTCATGAGCCCAATCAGAAGCAGTCAGATATCTTTTGTCTGCCGTACCGAATACAATACTTCTATTTTCTTTACTGCCAATTAGTTTGCTTTGGAAAAATATGCCGGAATATTTAGTGTTTGCTTGAATACTCCCTAACCCCCATTGATTGATAAAGTTATGGGTTTGCCCCAGTAAAATTGAATCCCGAATAATCTGATTAACTTCCGAAACAGGCATCCCTAATTTTAAAAAATGCTGCCGGATTTGTGCTGTTGTAGCCATACCATATACCTTTAAAATTAAATACTATCGACTATCTGATAAGAAAGATGCTGGAAATATCATTAATGCATTTGTCTGTTGGATGCTGAAATAATATTCCTGCACCTTTCTCCTCCCTTATAACCAAATGTCTATCACTCCCGATCAAATGGTTGTTTTCATCTACTGCTACTTGTTTTACTACCGTATACCTAGGAAAAACTTGTTCTGTTCCATTGTTAAAGCATACGCTGACCGGGCTTAGGATATGAGATGAAACATAGGGTTTCGGCAAATCATCAGGATAACGGTCGTCAGGAAACAATGAACGGTATCGTTTTATATAATCAGGCGTTGCTTCGATTTCTAAAAAAGTGCTGCCGTCGTAGTCGGTCTGATGCACTACCGTAAAGCCGTCGGTCGGCCGTTTTAGCTTACGCCGCCTGTGTTTGAGCCATTTCTGCCGCTCTGCCTTGTCTTTCCATCTGAGTACCGCCTGTTTTTCTCCGTCAGGCCGCAAACGGCCGGAAAGCCGCAGATAGCGCCGGTACACGGGAATCTGCCACTTTTTCGCTAAATCTTCAGGCGGCATATCAAGCAAACAGGCACTATGCAGCGTGCCGGCCATCTGTCTGAACAAATTCTCGAAGCTCTCTACAGGATAAAGCTGCCCGCAGCCCGTTGCGTCATCCGCATATGCTTGAGAAACAGAGACCGTCTGAATGCCGCTATCGGCATGAGACAAAATGGGCAGCAACATGGCCGGCCACAGCAAAGCAGCTAAAAATTTCACACTCATCTCCTTCTTGATAAAAATTATTACTTGCATTGATATTATTTCCAATATTTTTTCACTGCAAGCACATTTGCACGCTAATTGAGACCTTTGCAAAATTCCCCAAAATCCCCTAAATTCCCACCAAGACATTTAGGGGATTTTTCATGAGTACCTTCTTTCAGCAAACCGCCCAAGCCATGATTGCCAAACACATCGACCGTTTCCCACTAATGATAGAAAAAGGTCGTCTGAAAACCGTTTTTCCGTTTTCAGACGACCTTTGTTCTTTGCTTGGTTTAAGCGGGTTACGCCGTTTTCTTTTCGCGTATCGGCAGGTTCAGCAAAGCCGCCGCCCCCGCCAGCACCGCATCGGCATACCACATCCAGCCGTAATCGTTGAATTGATAAATCACGATGCCGCCGATATACGAGCCTAAAAAGCCGCCGATTTGGTGGCTCAACATGGTCAGCCCGAACAGCGTCGCCAGATAGCGCGTGCCGAACAGTTTGCCCGTAATTGCAGCGGTCGGAGCGACGGTGGCGAGCCAAGTGAAGCCGAGCGCAGCGGCGAAAATGTAGAAATTGACGTCGGTTCTCGGGGCGGCAAGGTAGATCAGCACCATCGCCACGCGCGAGGCGTAGAGTCCGGATAAAACGTATTTGCCCAAAAACCGCCCCGTACACCAGCCCGAAAAAATGCAGCCCGCGATGTTCGCCAAGCCGATAATCGCGATCGAAGTCGAAGCGACCGAAGCGGGCAGACCGCAGAGCGCGATTTCGTTGGGCAGGTGGGTTACCAAAAACGCGATGTGGAAACCGCAGGTAAAAAAGCCCAAGTGCAGCAGGATGTAGCTTCGGTCTTTAAACGCGGTTTTGACCGCCTGCCCCAGCGTTTGCCCGTTTTCAGACGACGTGTGGTGCGTGGCGACAGCGTTTTTGCCGCCCGCCAGCCACCACGAAATCGGCAGGATCAGAAGTGCGATGCCGCTCCAAACGTAAAACGTTCCCGTCCAGCCGACGGCGGGCAACACCAGCAAACCCTGCACCAGCGGCGCAAACAAAAACTGCCCCGCCGAACCGCCCGCGTTGACCAGACCTGAAGCCAAACCGCGTTTGTGCGGTGGTACTTTCGCCGCGACCTGCCCCATGATGATGGAGAAACCGCCCGCGCCCGTTCCGAATGCAAAAAGCAGCCCAATTGCCAGCATCAGCCCCCAATAAGTCGGCATCTGCGGCACCATCAGACAGGCAGATGCCAACAGCAGCGCACCGCCGCCCAACACCTTAAACGCGCCAAAGCGGTCGGCAAGCGCGCCGGAAAGCGGCTGGGACAAGCCCCACATCAACTGGAAAACGGCGATAATCAGGCTGAACTCTTGGATACTCAGCTCGGTAGAGTCGACGACCGGACGGACAAACAGCCCCATAGTCATGCGCATACCGATGGTAATCAGCAGGATGGAGGCGGCAGCAGTGATAACCAGCCAAAGGTTAGGGGATTTTTGCTGTGTGTGTGTCATGGTTATGGTTTGTTTCTATGAAAAAATGCCGCCAAAACAAGCGGCAGGATAAAGGATTTTAGCAAACGGGCTGACGCAGGCTAAATAACACCTAATGCTTTGATTATAGCCAAAACCTCTATCCGCGCCACGTTGTCCGTTTCCTTTCTATCTGAAAGGCAGGGAATGGGATACGGGCAGAAATACGGCACATAAAAAACGGCAAAGGTCGTCTGAAAACCCGAAATCCGATTTTCAGATGACCTTTGTGTTTCTGCGTCCTGCGTTAGAACGATTTGACCAGCGACAGACCGACTTCGTTTTGTTTGTAGCTGTACAGCCAGTCGGTGTTGCCGTGGACGCGGCGGTGTTTGTAGCTGAGGACGGGTTTGAGACCGACGAATTTCCAGCGGTCCACGCCTATGCTGAGGCGGTAGGTTTGCTCTTTGTCGCGGCGGCGTTGTTCGAGTACGGCGTTTTCTTCGCGGTGGCTGCGGATGCCGAAGGTGGCGGAGGCGGAGGCGTCGAAGCCGGCTTCAAACATTTTTGCCGCGCCCAGCCGTGCGGAGATGAGGCGGTAGCTGTCCACCGGTTCTTTGGCTTTGCGCTGCTGCCAGTCTATGCCGCCATAGAGCATGATGTCGTTGCGCGGGAAGTAGGACAGGGTGTTGTAAACGGAGAAGAGGCTGCCGTCGAGCAGGCGGGTTTTGTCGGAATAGGAAAGGTGTTTCCACTCGGCTTCGGTGTTCCACGTCCAGTTGCCTTTGTCGAGGTTCCACTCGCTGCGCACGCCGTAGGCGCGGTTGAGGGTTTTGCCGCCGCTGCCGTTCCATTCGACAAGCGGGGCGAGGGCGAAGGTGTGGCGGTGGTTTTCAAACTGATAACCGGCGCTGAGGTTGAGCGTGTGTTCGTTGAAGTCTTTATGGTCGCGGTAGAAGCGGCCGTAGCCGAGCGCGCGGGCGGCGATGCCGTGATGTCCTTTAATCTGCCAGCGGCGGACGGCGGCGGCTTCGTATTTGATACCGTTGGCGGAAACGGGCTGGTCGCCTGAAAATTCTTCCCAGCATTCGCCGGCGATTTGGGTTTTACACCACACTTTGCCGCTGGCTTCGTTGATGTTGCTGTTGTGGACGGCGCCGACGGAAAGGCTGCCCTGCCAGCTTTGGCGTTGGTTTAGAGAGTCGCGGAAATGGCCGATGTTTTCTTTGACGGCTTCGGGCAGGTCTTCGTTTTGAAGGCGCATAAATTCGGAAGTGGCTTCGCGGTTCAGACGACCTTCAAAGAGCAGGCGGGCGTAATCGAGCCGTCCGCGCGTGAAGTCGGGATGGCGTTGCAGCAGGGTTTCGTAGTCTTGTTTGGCATCTTTCCACCTGCCTTCGCCGCGGGCGAGCGAGGCGCGGGCAAAGAGGGCGATGTCGGGGTCGTATTCGGTTTGCTGGGTATAACGCTCGAGCAGCGGGCGCACGGTTTGCCAGTCGCTGCGGTTGACGGCGTTAAACAGGGCTTCGCCTTGGTCGGCTTCGGGGTCGGTTTCGGCTGTCTGCCCGATGTGTTCGGCGGGAATGTCGAGACGGTATCCGCGCACTTTTTGTTCCTGTTCCTGCATGGTTTGGCGGGTGTCCTGCCACAGGCGTTGCGCGGTACGGTCGTCTGAAAAGTCGGAGCGTGGCGCGGCAAGGACGGGGGCGGCGAGAAAGAGGATAAGGCAGGCAGACGGTTTGTACATGGTGTCGGCTTTCCGGTCGGCGGTTTCAGACGACCTTGAGAAGGTTGGCGGGCTGGTGTTTAAAAAAGCCTGCGTGAAGCAGGCTTTATTTTACTTAACTCATTTTACTTAACTAGGGATTTTAGCGTTTTACACCGCCGTATGCCGTATCCAAGTTGCGGTCGGTTTTAAATTTGGCAACACCGGCCAGCGCGCTTGCGTTGTGACCGAAGAAGTGACCTTCGGTTTTACCGAAGTGGCCGTTGGCGCGGGCGTAGCCTTCAAACGATGCGTTGGACGGTTTGATGCGGGCATGGACATCCATGTTTACCGCGTTGTTTCTCATAGAACCCGCCAAGACGCGTTGACCGAAGTCTGCGCGCAAAGTACCCACCATCGAGTTGTTGCCGGTGTAGTTGTTGATACCTTTAACTGCGTAGTTGGCTACGCCTGATACCGGCATAGAGGTAGCGCGTTTGTCGCCAGAATAGAAAACGCCGCGATTTGGTGCCTTTAGCGTATTCTTTGCCGACCCACTCGCCGTAGTACACTTCAGAGCCGCCGCTCTTGATGGTGTTGAACGCATAGCGGCCGAGGTTTTGACGGGTGTATGCGTCGTTAACCTGTACGGTTTTCACGCCGTTGCGGTCTGCTTTTGCCGGAATGCGGTTTACGTTGGTGTAATACACTCCTGAACGGTAGGCTGCATTTTTCATCACTTTTTCGCCTTCGGCTTCAGATGCAGGCTTACCCCATTTTTTGCCGTATTTGTGATTTTTGTAGCCATACTCGAATGGGTTATAGGCATTATTAGCGGCAAATGCGCCTGCGCTGAACACAACAGCCAAAACAGCAGCGGTGGTTTTTTGCAGATTCAGTTTCATTGAACACTCCTTGAGGTAAAACGATGGTGGGGAAAATTATGTTTTCGTTGTGAGTAGAACATATCGTTATGTGAGGAGGTCTTTTTGTTCTACAAAACATTTTATAGGGGAAGTGTTAGCACAGAATTAGCAAATATCCTAAAAATCTCCAATAAGGCGAAAATATTTATTTTTAATTCGATACGACCTATATCACCTGCCCCCAAACGGCAAAGAATATATTGAAACTGCCTGCCCGATACACCATAATAACCCTATAAATACCCAGAACAAAGGTTAACGCCATGTGCCAACTGCTCGGCATGAATTGCAACACTCCCACAGACATCATGTTCTCTTTTGAAGGCTTTCGCCGCCGTGGCGGCATTACTGACCACCACGCCGACGGCTTCGGTATTGGCTTTTTTGAAGGCAAAGGCGTACGCTTGTTTCACGACGACAAGCCCAGCGCCAACTCGCCCGTTGCCGACTTGGTACGCGCCTACCAAATCAAATCTGAAAACGTTATCGCCCATATCCGCAAGGCCTCACAAGGCCAGACCTCGTTGGCGAACACTCATCCCTTCATGCGCGAGATGTGGGGCGAATATTGGCTGTTTGCACACAACGGCCATTTGATTGATTTTTTCCCCGAGCAGGGCGAGTACTACCATGCCGTCGGTTCAACCGATTCCGAACGCGCGTTCTGCTTTATCCTCAACCGCCTGCGCAGCCGCTTTGCCACCAAGCCCAAACCTGAAGTTTTGTTTGACGCCATTGCCGGCCTAACCCATGAAATCCGCCGCTTCGGTTTGTTCAACTTCGTCATGTCCAACGGCGACTGCCTGTTTGCCCACGCCAGTACCTTACTGCACTACATCGTGCGCAAAGCCCCGTTTGGCAAAGCGCGTTTGCTGGACGATGACGTGATGGTTGATTTTTCCACAGTGACCACGCCAAACGACAAGGTCTCCGTCATCGCCACCCTGCCCCTGACGCGCGATGAAACTTGGTCGCAGTTGGCAGTCAATGAATTGGTGATGTTTCAAGACGGCGATATCGTCCGCAGCGACCGCCCCGAAAATCCGGTTTATATGAGTGCGGAAGAAGGTTTGGAAATTGCCCGCGCCGTCGGCGTATCGGTTTAACGGTTGATTGACTGAAAAACTCAAGGCCGTCTGAAAAGCTCAACTTCACTCAAGTTGCCCTTTCAGACGGCCTTTTTATACTTAATCCAGCGAAAAAGCCTTTACTATACGAAAATAGCGCAATCCGCTACAATAATAGGTCACAAACAATAAATTCAATTGCTTAGCGACCTTGCCGAGCGTATGACAAGGAAACCCGATGAAGTGCCCGTTTTGCCAACACCCCAACACACAAGTAACCGACTCGCGATGGCTGGAAGACACCAACAGCATCCGTCGCCGTCGCAAATGCTTGGAATGCGGTCAACGCTTCAGCACCTTTGAAACCGTTGAAATGCGGATGCCGCAAATCATCAAATCCGACAGCACACGGGTTCCCTTCAATCCGCACAAACTGCAGACCAGCCTTGAGCGCGCGCTGCACAAACGCCCTGTTACGCAAGAACAAATCGATGAAACCGTTGCCCTTATCGAGCAACGCCTCTACCGTTTGGGCAAAAAAGAAGTCGCTTCGCACATCGTCGGCGAAATGGCGATGGAAGAGCTGGCAAAAATCGACCAAGTCGCTTATGTCCGCTTCGCGTCTGTCTATAAAAGCTTTAAAGACGTTTCCGAATTCACCCAAGTCATCGCCGAATGCAAAGCCAAATAAGGCCGTCTGAAACCATGTTTTCCGCACTTGATACCCAAATGATGCAAACCGCCCTCGAGCTGGCTAAGCTTGGGCGGTTTTCTACTTCCCCCAATCCCCGCGTCGGCTGCGTAATTGCACACGGTGCCCAAATCGTCGGACAAGGTTTCCACGTCAAAGCAGGCGAACCGCACGCTGAAGTTCATGCGTTGAGGCAGGCCGGAGTGGCGGCAAAAGGCGCAACCGCCTATGTCACGCTGGAACCTTGTAGCCATTATGGTCGCACACCGCCATGTGCCGAAGCGCTGGTTCATTCCGGCGTAACGCGCGTGGTCGCCGCCATGACTGACCCTAACCCGTTGGTCGCAGGCAAAGGCTTATCTATGCTGGAAGCCGCCGGAATACGTACCAAAAGCGGTTTGTTGGAAGCTCAGGCGCGCGAACTCAACCGCGGTTTCCTGTCGCGTATCGAACGCGGCAGACCGTTTGTCCGCCTCAAATGCGCCGCCAGTTTAGACGGCAAAACCGCCCTTTCAGACGGCCGCAGCTTTTGGATTACCGGCGAAGCAGCACGCGAAGACGTACAAATTCTCCGTGCCGAAAGTTGCGCCGTTTTGACCGGTATCGGTACCGTACTTGCCGACAACCCGAAACTCAACGTTCGCAGCTTCCCCACTCTACGCCAACCTGCGCGTATCGTCTTGGACAGCCGACTGCAAACTCCTTTAGACTGCCACCTCGTTACCGATACCGAAAGCCCGACCGTTATCGTTACCCTTTCCTCAGACGAACAACGTTTGCAGGCTCTACGCACATTTGAACATATCCGCATCATCAGGCCGTCTGAACACATCAACGGCCGTATCAATCTTCTTTCACTCATGCCGCAACTGGCAGAGTTTGGCTTTGGCGAAGTTCTGGTAGAAGCCGGCTCCACACTTGCTTCAGCCTTCCTGAAGGATGACTTGGTAGATGAAATCGTCCTCTACCAAGCGCCGAAACTGTTAGGCGCAGGCAAACCTCTTTTCTCCCTTTCTGAAAATCCGGCCGTCCTACTTTCAGACAGCCCTTGGCAAAGTCAATCAGTAGAAATCATCGGACAGGACATTAAATGGGTTCTCCGGAAAAAATCCATCTAATTGCCTAAACTTAATAATAAAATTACTTTCAATAGAATATATATATTATTTACATAGCAATAAATGTAATTTTTTCGTCAATATATTATAATGACTTTAGTGTATTCCAATTTAAAACTTTGACTTAAGTTAACTATCCTCAAGCTGATTGTCGACAAGTTTTCCTTTTTTTCATCACGAAATAATGGATTATTAAGATAAGTTAAGCCACGAAAATTTATTAAAAGTTTTTATTCTAGAAGGGTTTTAAACGGCATAAACGGTAGTTTCATTTCATGAACCATGCATTTGACAAAACAATATCTAAAATCAAAACATGTGGTTGAATGTAATTTCTAAAAATTAAGTATTCAAAAATACCGTTTCCATACCATAGAGGCCGTCTGAACGACCATTAAACTTTTTTGATTGAGACGAATCAGATAAGTGCTTATGATTTTGTCTAATGTAATTATAAGTATGGTTTTAAGGCTTCACACAATACGGCAGCCGGCTATGGCTATGCGGTTACAGCAAACAACTCAGGCATCGGGCAAACATCTCGATTTACTCATTCATTAAACGAAAGACATCATGAAAAACATTACGATACAAAAATTTGCCGATAAGACCGCAAAAATCGGCATCGTTGGCTTAGGCTACGTCGGTTTACCACTGATGTTGCGCTATGTGGATATCGGTTACCAAGTTTTGGGTTTCGACATTGACACCAACAAAGTCGACAAGCTCAACAAAGGCGAAAGCTACATTGAGCATATCCCTTCCGACAAAATTGCCGCTGCTTCCAACAGCCTGTTTGAAGCAACGACCGACTTCTCCCGCATCGGCGAAGTAGAAGCCGTTATTTTGTGCGTACCGACTCCGCTGAACAAATACCGCGAGCCGGACATGAGCTTTGTGATCGACACTACAGATGCGGTAAAACCCTACCTACGCGCCGGTCAAGTGCTGTCTTTGGAATCCACCACCTACCCCGGCACTACCGAAGAAGAATTGCTGCCGCGCATGGAAGAAGGCGGCTTGAAAGTTGGTCAAGACGTATTCTTGGTTTACTCTCCTGAGCGTGAAGACCCTGGTAACCCTAACTTTGAAACCCGTACCATTCCAAAAGTCATCGGCGGCCACACCCCTGATTGTTTGGAAGTCGGCCTTGCGCTGTACCAACCTGCCATCGATAAAGTTGTTCCAGTAAGCTCCACCAAAGCTGCCGAGCTGACCAAACTTTTGGAAAACATCCACCGCGCCGTAAACATCGGCTTGGTGAACGAGATGAAAATTGTTGCCGACAAAATGGGCATCGACATTCACGAAGTCATCAATGCCGCTGCAACCAAACCGTTCGGCTTCGTTGCTTATTACCCGGGCCCTGGCTTGGGCGGCCACTGTATCCCTATCGACCCGTTCTACCTGACTTGGAAAGCACGCGAATACGGCGTAAACACCCGTTTCATCGAGCTGGCTGGTGAAGTGAACTCCCATATGCCCGACTACGTTATCGAAAAAGTCGGCCTGGCTTTGAATGACCACAACCGTTCTATCAAAGACAGCAAAATCTTGGTATTGGGTATCGCCTACAAGAAAAACGTGGACGATATGCGTGAAAGCCCGTCTGTGGAAGTGATGGACCGCCTGCACAAACTGGGCGCAGTGGTTTCCTACTCTGACCCGCACGTTCCAGAGTTCCCGCACATCCCCGGCCACCACTACTTCGACCTGAAGAGCGAAGCGCTGACCCCTGAAACTGTCGCCCAATACGATTGCGTGGTTCTGACCACCGATCACGACAAATTCGACTATGACATGATTACTGAACATGCCAAGCTGATTGTCGATACACGCGGCAAATTCCCAGTAAAAAATCCTAAAGTCATCAAAGCATAATCTTGCTTCAGACGCATCCGGCTGCCCCGGTTTCCTCAACCGGCACGGCGGCCGGTTTCCCAAGGCCATTTGTTTTTCAGACGGCCTTGGCAAACCGGCAACGGTAACAACACATACCTTACGAAAAACGCTCAGCTCGAACTTCTGGCCGTCTGAAAACAAATAATATGAACGCGAAAAAAATCCTCGGCTTCGCATTGGGCCCGGTAGGAAGCGCCGCTTTCGGCCTGCTTTCCCTGCCACTCATCTCATGGTACT
Organism: Neisseria sp. P0001.S005; assembly: GCF_051963715.1. Taxonomy (NCBI): domain Bacteria; kingdom Pseudomonadati; phylum Pseudomonadota; class Betaproteobacteria; order Neisseriales; family Neisseriaceae; genus Neisseria; species Neisseria sp. P0001.S005. The sequence goes on from NZ_JBQCTZ010000051.1 coordinate 15,555, forward strand.
TCCCTGCGGAAGACATCGGCCGTATCGTACTCTTGCAGACCATTGCCGGACTGAGCATTCTGCTCTTGGGCTTGGGACTGGACCAATCCTATATTCGCGACTATTACGCCGTTAAAGACAAGGCCGCGCTGTTCAAATCCGTTTTTTTATCGCCATTGATTCTGACGGTGGCGGTTGTGGTTTTAGTGTTACTGATAAACGCATCATGGCCGTCTGAAATCATTTTTGACATCCCCAGTGCAAATTTGGGGATTCTCTTTCTGATTTTTTTGGCCACCACGCTGATTACCCGTTTTTTAGCTCTGATTTTGCGGATGAAAGAGCAGGCATTGGCTTTTTCCGTCAGCCAGCTTGCGCCGAAATTCTTGATTTTGGTGTTGGTTTTTGCCATGATTGCTTCCGGCTTGCCTACCAATACTACTTCGCTGGTTTTTACCTACACCGCAGCCCAAGTGCTGACCGTTGTACTGTTGATATATCAGCTGTGCCAAGACCTGCAAGCCGTTTCCCATGCGAAATGGTCGCCCGAGCTGCATCGGGACGGCCTGCGCTACGGCCTGCCGCTGGCATTCGGCAACTTGGCCTATTGGGGCCTGACTTCGATTGACCGCTTTGTCCTCAAAGACATCTCGGGTTTGGACGAATTGGGCATTTATTCGATGGCAGTCAGCTTTGGTGCCGTCGCCCTGATTTTCCAAAGTGTGTTTTCCACCATTTGGGCGCCTTTGGTTTTCAAATGGGTAGAAGAAAAAACCAATCTGGACAAAATCGGCGACATCACGCTTTCCATGACAGTCCTCATCAGCGCAATGATTTGCCTCATTGGGATTTTCTCGCCGATGGTGACCTGGATACTGCCGGAAAAATACACACAGGTTCAATTTATCCTGCTCTCGTGTATGCTCTTCCCCCTGTTTTACACGCTGACCGAAGTCAGCGGCATCGGTTTGAACGTCGTCCGCTCGACTTGGCTGATTACCGTCATTAACATCGTTGCCTTTATCGCCAATACCGCCCTGCTCTATCTGCTGGTACCGAAATTCGGTGCAAAAGGTGCGGCTATGGCCAGCGCAACGGCTTTTTGGCTGTTTTTCATCTTTAAAACTGAATTCTCTTCACGCCTATGGCAACCTTTGCCGCGCCTGAAGATTTATACCAACTCAACGCTCTGCCTGATAATCTGCCTTGCCTACACTTGGCTGGGTACGCGCGACAACTACATCTGGTTTGCGCTGGCATGGGCAGTAGGACTGGGTTTCCTGTTCCTAAAATACAAACATGCACTATTTGCCGCGACCGAAAAAATCAAAGTCAAATTAAACCGTTCAGCAAAATAGCCAACCTGAGATTCATGTCTCTACGATAACAACAGAACGACTATGAAAATAAAACGTCTAAATTTATACACTTACATCCTATATATCATGCTCGCAGCCTATATGCTGGCGCCTGCGCTGTCCTTTAAGGTCGGCGTGCCGCGTATCGACAACCCGCTGACCCTGATATTTGTACTGCTTGGTTTTGTCGTATTTTTTCTGGAAAGCAAGCATATTCCGCGCAAGATTTTTGCCATGCTCTGCGCCCTGACCGCCATGTGCATCTGGCCTGCCATCCACATGGGTATTACGTCGCTGACGCCGACGCAGTACATGGATATTTTGTTTTTTATGGCGATTCCGGCTTTCTTCTACTTGTTTTACCAAGTATCGAAACGTGCCGACGACCCTTTGGGAACGATTCAAAAATTCCTCATCGTATTTACGCTGTTTATCGCCGTGCCGCCTTTTGCAGAGTTGGCCACCGGCATTCAGTTTGTGAGCGCCAGCGATGAGTTGGCTATTGATGAAGGTTCACTCAAAGGCTTGTTCTTTAACCCGAACAACCTTGCCGCCACCGCAGTCTGCCTTGCACCTGCCATTTTGTTTTTCTTCCAACTCCAAGGACGAAAACACAAAGAAAAACTACTGGGCTGGGGTTTGTTCCTGCTGTTGGGCATGGCCATTTTCGCCAGTGTATCGCGTACCGCCATCGGCTGTTACCTGTTGATTTTGCTGGTTTATACGGCCTATCGCAAAAACGGTTTTATTACAGTCGGCGTAGCTGGTTTGCTGGCGTTAGTGTTGTCGATGATTCCGTCACGCGCGATTGCGGAATTTTTGCTGTCGCTCAACGGCAACCAGTTTTTGGAACGTTTTTCCAGCCGCGTGTACCTCTTCCTGTACGACTTGGGCAGCGACAACTCCGTGTCCTACCGTCAGGAGATTTACAACTACTTCTGGAACAATCCGCCCCTGCTGCTGACCGGTTACGGTCCTAAAAACTTCCGCGAATATTTCGGCGGCCACTTGAGTAACAGCGTGGGTTTTGAAAATCCGCACAGTTTTATCATCGAACTGTATTTGGGTTTCGGCATAATTTCCCTGCTCGGCTTTATTGCATTTGTAGCGTTTTATTTCCTCTACACTGCCTCAAGCCGTGCACTAACCAATAAATCACGCGTACTGGCTTGGGTTGCCTTGGGCATTTTCCTGCTGGCCGGTTTTATTCCATCCACCATTTTGCGTATGCCGTTTATCTGGCTGCCCTGCCTGCTGATTTTTATTTACAGCGTATTTGTTGCACCCAATCTGAAAGATATGGCCGCTTACGCATACAACGAAACACTATACGATACGAAGAAACCATCATGAAAATCATCCTGACTACCTCCATGTCCGGCCTCGGTGGCACTGAAAACGCCACTTTCCGCCTCAGTCGCCTGCTCAAACAACGCGGACACGATATCGTATTGGCCTCTTCAGACGGCCCTTTGATTCAGGAAGCGCAAGCATTGGGCATCCGTTGGCAGCCGATTGATTTTTACCAAGGCGGTCTTTTGGGTTACGTCAAAGGCATGTTTGCCTATATGAAACTGCTGAAAAAAGAAAAACCTGATGTGATTCACTGCCAAATGGCGCGTATCGTTCCGGCCTGCGCCATTGCGGCCAAGTTTGCCTCGCCGAAAACCAAAGTGTTCTACCACGCGCGCGGCCTTGATCCGGAAACTTATCCAAAAATTGCCAAGCTTTTCGACAAGCTGGGCGTGTACATCATCGGCAACTGCAAACACGAACGCGAAAAACTCATCCGTTACGGTTTCCCTGCCAACCGCATCACCTACACTTACAACGCCCTGCACAAAGCAGATTTCGTTCCTGAAAAAACGGTCAAAGACTATGTTCAACTGGGCACGCTTTCCCGCTTGGACACCGTCCGCGCCGTGCATCTGATGTTGGATATTTTGAAGAAAATGATTGACCGCGGTATGCCTGTACGCCTCAACGTTGCAGGTATCGGCGAAGAAATGGACAACCTCAAAGCCCAAGCCAAACGTTTGGGCATTGAAGACAAAGTCACCTTCCTCGGCGGCGTCCGCGACTTGACCGGCTACTTCAAAGAAGTCGATATTTTGGTGAACACGCCGCATTGCGTGGGCGACCACGGCGCAGGTGTCGGCAACAATATTTTGGAAGCCGGCCTTTACGACACGCCTGTCGTGACCTACAACATGGCGGGTATTTCCGAAATGGTCATTACCGGCCAAACCGGCTACTGCATTCCTTTTGGCGATGACGAAGCGTTTATCGAAGCCGTCGATACACTCATCAAGCAGCCCGAGTTGCGCGAAAAGATGGGCAAAGCCCTGCATAAACACGTTGAGACCTTGTGTTCCGATGATGAAATCTATCGCACCACAATGGCCGCTTACGATATGTGAGGTCGTCTGAAAATATGAACATCACCATCGTCGCCCCCTACTGTTCGCTGCCGTCCGAGCCGCACTTCAACCGCTTCTGGTATCTTGCCGAGCTGTTGTCGCAGTCTCATGACGTGCTGCTGATTACCAGCAATTTCAAACACTACGACAAATCTTTCAGACGACCTGAAGATGCCGAATCTGCCTCGCAAGGTCGTCTGAAAGTCATGCTGCTGGAAGAGAGCGGCTACGGTAAAAACGTCTCGCTGGACCGCGTCAAAAGCCATCATGTGTTCGTCAAACATTTTGAGCAATGGCTGAACAACTGCCGTCCGGGCGAGCAAGACGTCATCTTTTCCGCCTACCCGCTGATCGCCACCAACCTGCTTTTGGGCGAACACAAAGCGCGTTTGGGCTACAAGCTGATTATCGACGTACAGGACGTATGGCCGGAGTCTTTCTCCTCGGTCGTGCCGTTTTTGAAAAAAATCCCGCACAACCTGCTGCCCTTCTCCTCCCGCGCCAACCGCGCCTACCGCTACGCCGACGCGCTGGTTGCCGTATCGCAGACTTATCTCGACCGCGCCAAAGAAGCCAATCCGAACGTACCCGGTGAAGTCGTCTATATCGGTGCTGACTTTCCCAAACTCGATGCCGCGCCTGCCAAAGATTTTGGCGACGATAAAACCCGCTTTTTCTACTTGGGCACGCTCAGTTACAGCTATGACGTGGAAACCGTGTGCAAAGGCGTTCGGAAACTTTTGGGCGACGGCGAAAATGTAGAGCTGCACATCATGGGCGGCGGCCCCGATTTGGACAGGCTCAAACAATACGCCTGCGACGGCATCAAGTTCTACGGCTACATTCCTTACGCCGAAATGATGTCGGTCGCCAAAGGCTGCGACATCTCCGTCAACGCCATCCATTCTTACGCCATGCAGTCGATTACCAACAAACTGTCCGACTATATGGCTTTACAAAAACCGATTCTGAACAGCCAAGTCAACGACGAAGTTGCCGAAGTCCTTACCCTGCTGCCGCATGCGAACTACCGTTCCGGCGATGTGGACGGTTTCGTTCAAGCCGCCAAAGATATTTTGAAGCGCAAAAACGATCCCGTTCAGTCCGAAGAAATCGTCCGCCGCTTCAAACGCGACGTTGCCTATCAAAAAATCGTCAACCTGATTGAAAGATTAGCTCATGAATAAATTTTTCAAACGCCTGTTTGACATTGTTGCCTCCGCTTCAGGGCTGATTATCCTGTCGCCTGTGTTTTTGATTTTGGTGTACCTCATCCGCAAAAACCTAGGCTCGCCCGTGTTCTTCATCCAAGAGCGGCCGGGCAAAGATGGCAAGCCGTTTAAAATGATTAAATTCCGCTCCATGCGCGATGCAATCGATAAAGACGGCAACCCGCTACCGGACAGAGAACGCCTGACCGATTTCGGCAAAAAATTACGTGCCACCAGTTTGGACGAACTTCCTGAATTATGGAATGTCTTAAA
>NZ_JBQCTZ010000052.1:0-20410 GCF_051963715.1 Neisseria sp. P0001.S005
TCTTTGCCGCCTGCGGCGTGGAATTGTTCGCGTCCCATAATGGCGATTTCTTCCATGGTTTCGAGGCAGTCGGCCAGAAAACCGGGGCAGAATACGTCGAGTTTGGTTGTGCCTTGTTTCGGCAGCTGATCAAACAGGGCTTGCGTGCTGGGCTTGATCCATTGGGATTTGCCAAACTGGCTTTGGAAAGAAACGATGTATTCTTGTTCGGACAATCCCAATGCCTGCGCCAACAGCTTGGCGGTATGGTGGCACTCGTCAGGATAGGGGTCGCCGTCGTCGTGATGCTTTTGCGGAATACCGTGGAAACTCAACATCAGTTTTTCGCTGCGTCCGTTTTGAGCCCAATAGGCTTCAATATGCTGCTTCATGGCTTGAATATAGGCGGCATCGTCGTAATAACGGGAGACGGTGCGGACGCTCATTTGGTTGCGTTGCAGCAATAACTCTTGAAACACTTTGTCCAAAGCCGCGCCGGTAGAAGAACCGGCATATTGCGGATAGAGCGGAATGACCAGCAATTTGCCCACGCCTTGGGCTTTGAGTTCCGCCAAAACGTCGGCAACGCTTGGATTGCCGTAAGTCATGGCATGACGGACGATGACATCGGGCAAATGTTTGGCCAGGGCTTCTGCTTGGCGGTGTGTGTAAACCTCAAGCGGCGAACCTTCTTTAAACCAAACTTTTTCATAGGCATGCGCGCTTTTTTTCGGGCGAAAAGTCAATACCAAGCCGCGCAATATCGGTTGCCATAAGAGCTTGGGCAGTTCGACAACGCGTTGATCGGACAGAAATTCTTTCAAGTAAGGCTTGACTGCGGCAGCAGTGGGCGCGTCAGGCGTGCCGAGGTTGAGCAGCAGGATGGCGGTACGGTTTTGTGCGGTGTAGGCTAAGGGAGGTTCGATATGAAAACGGGACATGATTGTGCTTTATTAATGAAGAATATTGAGGCCGTCTGAAAAGCAGTTTGAATCCAAACCTGATTTCAGACGGCCTTTAAAAGGATTAATCCACACCGCGGGCACGGTTTTCATGGAATTGCGCCTGCCAATCGGCAAATTTGCCTTGTTCGATGGCTTCGCGCATTTCTGCCATGATGACTTGGTAGAAGTGCAGATTGTGGATGGTGTTGAGCTGTGCGCCCAAGATTTCGCCGACTCGGTGCAGATGGTGCAGGTAGGAGCGGCTGAAATTCTGACAGGCGTAGCAGGTGCAGCTTTCATCAATCGGACGCTTGTCGAGTTTGTGTTTGGCGTTTTTGATTTTCAAATCGCCAAAACGGGTAAACAGCCAGCCGTTACGCGCATTGCGGGTAGGCATGACGCAGTCGAACATATCCACGCCGTGTGCCACGCCATACACCAAGTCTTCAGGCGTGCCGACGCCCATTAAATAATGTGGTTTGTGTTCCGGCAGGATAGGGCCGACGGCGCGCAACATGCGGTACATTTCGGGCTTAGGTTCGCCAACGGACAAGCCGCCGATGGCCAAACCGGGGAAGTCGAGCTCTTCCAAACCTTTCAGCGATTCTTCGCGCAAATCTTCATACATCGCGCCTTGTACGATGCCAAACAGCGCATTCGGGTTTTTCAGGTCTTCAAAAGCCTTTTTGCTGCGTTCCGCCCAGCGGAGGCTCATTTGCAGCGATTTTTGCGCTTGGCTGTGTGTCGCTTCGCCCGGGGTGCATTCGTCCAACTGCATCACGATGTCGGAATTCAATACGGTTTGGATTTTCATCGACACTTCGGGGGAGAGGAACAGTTTGTCGCCGTTGATCGGGCTTTGGAATGTACAGCCTTCTTCGGTCAGCTTACGCATATCGGATAACGAAAATACTTGGAAACCGCCCGAGTCGGTCAAAATCGGCTTATCCCAGCCGATAAATTCGTGCAGGCCACCGAATTGTTCGATGACTTCCAAACCGGGGCGCAGCCACAGATGGTAAGTGTTGCCTAAGATGATTTGTGCTTTGATGTCATGCAGGTTTTGCGGGTTCATCGCTTTGACCGAACCATAAGTGCCGACCGGCATAAATACAGGCGTTTCGATTTTGCCGTGGTTCAGTTCCAAAGTGCCGCGTCGGGCATGACCGTCTTTTTTGTGTAAGGTAAATTTGAGCATAGTAATAATAGATTGGACGTTCGCGTGTGTGCGAAATGAAAGGGCAGATTATAAAGGATTTTTCGTTGGTTGACGGCTGGATTTTATCTTTGTCAAAACAATGTTTCAGACGGCCTGAATGATGAGGGAAATAAAAAATGAGGTATAAATCAAACAAAAATATTCAGGCCGTCTGAAAAGTATTTACAGATGCTTGCAAAAGGGAACACGCTTCGTTACAATAAGCGACCTAGATGAAGGCACATAGCTCAGTTGGTTAGAGCACCACCTTGACATGGTGGGGGTCGTTGGTTCGAGTCCAATTGTGCCTACCAAATTTCCATAACGGCTTTATGCCGTTATTTTTTAATGTTTTGGAGCTTTCTGATGTTGAACATTACCTTGCCGGACGGTTCGGTCCGCCAATATGAATCACCCGTTACCGTGGCGCAAATTGCAGCGTCTATCGGTGCAGGTCTGGCAAAGGCAACGGTAGCGGGCAAGGTTAACGGTAAATTGGTGGACGCTTGCGATCCGATTGCCGAAGATGCTCATGTTCAAATCATTACACCTAAAGACAAAGAAGGCGTCGAAATTATCCGCCACTCCTGCGCGCACTTGGTCGGTCATGCGGTCAAGCAGCTCTATCCTGATGCCAAAATGGTTATCGGCCCGGTAATTGAAGACGGGTTCTATTACGATATCGCAACTGAAAAACCATTTACGCCTGATGATGTGGCCGCCATCGAAGCGCGCATGAAAGAGTTGATTGCACAAGACTATGACGTTATTAAAGTGATGACGCCTCGTGCAGAAACCATCAAAATTTTCCAAGATCGCGGCGAAGAGTACAAATTGCGTCTGATTGAAGATATGCCTGAAGTGGAAGCAATGGGTATGTATCATCATCAAGAATACGTCGATATGTGCCGCGGCCCTCACGTTCCCAATACCCGTTTCTTGAAAAACTTCAAGCTGACCAAGTTGGCAGGCGCATACTGGCGCGGCGACAGTAACAATGAAATGTTGCAACGTATTTACGGTACGGCTTGGGCAAGTAAAGACGAATTGAAAGCCTATATCCAACGCATCGAGGAAGCGGAAAAACGCGACCACCGTAAGCTGGGTAAACAATTGGATTTGTTCCACCTGCAAGATGAAGCACCGGGCATGGTGTTCTGGCATCCTAAAGGCTGGGCTTTGTGGCAAGTGATTGAGCAGCATATGCGCAAAGAGCTGAATGCTGCCGGTTATAAAGAGGTGAAAACGCCTCAGATTATGGATAAAACCTTCTGGGAAAAATCCGGCCACTGGGAAAACTATAAAGACAATATGTTCGTGACCAGTTCCGAAAAACGCGAATACGCGGTTAAACCGATGAACTGTCCGGGTCATGTGCAAATTTTCAATAACGGCTTGCGCTCATATCGCGATTTGCCGATGCGTTTGGCTGAGTTCGGTTCTTGCCACCGCAATGAACCAAGCGGTGCGTTGCATGGTCTGATGCGTGTTCGCGGTTTTGTGCAGGATGATGCACACATCTTCTGTACTGAAGATCAAATCGTTGATGAGGCACGTGCATTCAATGAATTGCTGGTTCGCATTTACAAACAATTCGGCTTCCATGATGTTGCCGTGAAGTTGTCCCTCCGCCCAGAACAACGTGCAGGTTCTGACGAAGTTTGGGATAAAGCCGAACAAGGTCTGCGTGATGCATTGACCGCTTGCGGCGTAGAGTGGGAAGAATTGCCTGGCGAAGGCGCATTCTATGGTCCTAAGATTGAGTACCATGTCAAAGATGCCTTGGGTCGCTCTTGGCAGTGCGGTACCCTGCAGTTGGACTTCGTATTGCCGGAGCGTTTGAATGCCGAATATGTAACTGAAAACAACGATCGTGCGCGTCCTGTAATGTTGCACCGTGCTATTTTGGGTTCATTGGAACGCTTCATCGGTATTTTGATTGAAAACCATGCAGGCTCATTCCCATTGTGGCTTGCACCGGTTCAAATGGTGATTATGAATATCACCGAGAACCAAGCAGATTATTGTCGCGAAGTGGCTGCTAAATTACAGGCAGCGGGCTTCCGTGTCGAATTGGATTTGCGTAACGAAAAAATCGGTTACAAAATCCGTGACAACAGCCAATACCGTTTCCCTTATCAAATCGTCGTCGGCGATAAAGAGAAACAAGAAAACAAAGTTGCGGTACGCCGCAAAGCAGAAGACTTGGGTTCTTTGAATGTAGATGATTTTATTGCACAATTGCAGCAAGAAATCACTGACGCCCTCGTCAATCATTAATTTTTATAGGAGTATTCATCATCGCTCAAGAACGCGAAGCACGAATCAATGGTGAAATTACCGCCAAAGAAGTGCGATTAATCAGTGAGTCAGGCGATCAGCTTGGTGTCGTTTCAGTTCGTGAAGCTCTGGCTATGGCCGAAGAGCAAGATGTCGATTTGGTAGAAATTTCCCCGACTGCCAAACCGCCCGTATGCAAACTGATGGATTACGGTAAATACAAATACCAACAAGCCAAGAAGCGCGACGAAGCCAAGAAAAACCAAAAGCAGGTACAAATCAAGGAAATTAAATTCCGTCCGGGTACTGATGAAGGCGACTATCAAATCAAGATGCGCAACATCAACCGCTTCCTCGCCGATGGTGACAAAGTCAAAGTGACATTACGTTTCCGCGGTCGTGAGATGGCTCACCAACAATTGGGTGCCCAACTGCTTGAGCGCGTAAAAGAAGAGTTGGCTGAAGTGGCACAAATCGAGTCCTTCCCTAAAATGGAAGGCCGCCAAATGGTGATGATGATTGCGCCTAAGAAAAAATAAAGCTATAATGCAAACCTTATTTCGATTGCCGCTCGAAATAAGGTTTAATTAGCGGCAAAAAACGTGGTATTTTGGGTTCCAAGTGTTTGAAATTTATTTCAAAACCCCTTATACCTTATCTAATAACGAATGGAGTTTTCCAATGCCTAAAATGAAAACCAAGTCTAGCGCGAAAAAACGCTTTAAAGTACTGGGTAACGGTGGTGTAAAACGCGGTCATGCGTTCAAGAGTCACATCCTGACCAAAAAAACCACTAAAACTAAACGTCAATTGCGCGGCACCGCTATGGTTGATTCACGCGATTTGGCTTCTGTTGCTAAAATGTTGCCCTACGCTTAAGGAGTTTAGAATATGCCACGCGTAAAACGCGGTGTTACCGCTCGTGCTCGTCACCAAAAAGTCTTCGCGTTAGCCAAAGGCTACCGCGGTCGTCGTAAAAACGTTTACCGTGTTGCCAAACAAGCGGTAATGAAAGCCGGTCAATACGCATACCGTGACCGTCGCCAACGCAAACGTCAATTCCGTCAACTGTGGATCGTTCGTATCAACGCGGGTGCCCGTGAAAATGGTCTGTCTTACAGCAAATTCATGAACGGCCTGAAACGCGCTGCTATCGAAATCGACCGCAAAGTATTGGCTGATTTGGCTGTATTCGACAAAGCTGCATTTGCACAATTGGTTGAAAAAGCTAAAGCTGCTTTGGCTGCTTAATTCGATAAGATTATTTAAAAAGGAAGCTTATGCTTCCTTTTTTCTTTTCTTAAAGAAATCCTATGTAGTTGATTTTCTTTCTTTAAACTCTATTTTTTTATACTAATTTGCGATAAAATAGGCCTCTCTTATCAAACGGATTGGCCGCAGTAAGACAAAAGGCCGTCTGAACGGGTTTGAAATCAAATCCAACAGACGGCTTTGTTGTTTTAGACGGCCTGCCATCAACAAACAGACGATAAACCACTATGGAAAATGTAAACCGTATCGTTGCAGAAGGTATTGCCGCTATTGAAGCCGCGCAAGACTTCAATGCTTTAGAACAAATTAAAGCACGCTATCTTGGTAAAACCGGCGAATTGACCGGACTTTTGAAAACTTTGGGTCAAATGTCTCCTGAAGAGCGTAAAACCATAGGTGCGCACATCAACGAATGCAAAAATCAGTTTCAGACGGCCTTTAATGCCAAACGCGATACCCTAAATGAAGCCAAGCTGCAAGCTCAATTGGCTGCAGAAGCATTGGATATTACTTTGCCGGGCCGTGCGCAAGAACATGGCGGTTTGCATCCAGTTACTTTAACTTTGCAACGTGTGGTCGAGCTGTTTCACGGTATGGGTTTTGAAGTAGCGGACGGCCCTGAAATCGAAGACGATTTCCATAATTTCCAAGCCTTGAATATTCCTGCAAATCACCCAGCGCGTGCGATGCAAGATACTTTCTACGTTGAAAACGGCGACGTTTTGCGCACACACACTTCGCCTATTCAAATCCGCTATATGCTCGACAAAAAAGAGCCGCCTATCCGCATTATTGCCCCCGGCCGCGTTTACCGTGTAGACAGTGATGCCACTCACTCGCCTATGTTCCATCAGGCTGAAGGTTTGTGGGTAGAAGAGGGTGTGACTTTTGCCGACTTGAAAGCTGTGTTTACTGATTTTATCCGTCGCTTCTTTGAACGTGATGACCTGCAAGTGCGTTTCCGTCCGTCTTTCTTCCCGTTTACTGAGCCTTCAGCTGAAATCGATATCATGGGTGAAAATGGCAAATGGTTGGAAGTAGGCGGTTGCGGTATGGTACATCCTAACGTGTTGAAAAACGTCAATATTGACCCTGAAAAATATACCGGTTTCGCCTTTGGTATCGGTCTTGACCGCTTCGCTATGCTGCGTTACAACGTGAACGACTTGCGCCTGTTCTTTGATAACGATTTGAACTTCTTGAAGCAGTTTAAATAAATTTCAGATGGTCTTTTGATAGGCCGTCTGAAAAGTGAATAGATATTACTGATTTCGTCTGATAAAAATTTGTTTCAGACGGCCTGATAGTAGAGAAAATAATATGCAATTTCCTTATTCATGGCTGAGAACCCAAGCCAATCCTGATCTTTCTGCCGATAAACTGGAACATCTTTTGACCATGGCCGGTTTGGAAGTGGAAGAAATCGATACTGCTGCCCCTGCTTTCAGTGGTGTGGTTGTTGCCGAAGTGAAATCCGTTGAGAAACATCCTGATGCAGACCGTTTGAACGTTACCCAAGTTGATGCCGGTACGGGTGAGTTGGTTCAGATTGTTTGTGGTGCGCCGAATGTCAAGCCGGGTATTAAAGTGCCGTGTTCGTTGCCGGGTGCCGTTTTGCCGGGCAATTTCAAAATTAAGCCGACTAAAATGCGTGGTGTACCATCAAACGGTATGTTGTGTTCGACCAATGAACTGGGTTTGCCTGATGATGGTGTAGACGGTCTGCATATTCTGCCTGAAGATGCGCCTGTCGGTACTAATATCCGCGAATACTTGGATTTGGACGATACGCTGTTTACGTTGAAAATTACGCCTAACCGCGCTGATTGCTTGAGTGTTAAGGGCATTGCGCGTGAGGTTTCTGCGTTGACTCAATGTGCGTTTACGCCTGTTGAAATTCAGACGGCCTCTATCGGCAGTGAGAAAAAACAGGCTGTCCGTATTGATGCACCGGCTGACTGTGGCCGTTTTATCAGTCGCGTGATTGAAAATGTCAATGCGAAAGCGGCTACCCCTGATTGGATGAAACAACGTTTGGAGCGCAGCGGTATCCGCAGCATTTCCGCATTGGTGGACATCGGCAACTATGTGATGTTGGAAATCGGTCAGCCTATGCACGTTTTCGATGCTGACAAGCTGTCAGGCAGTTTAATTGTCCGCCGTGCTCAAAATGGCGAGACTTTGGCGTGCCTGAACGAGAAGACGGTTACTTTGGCTGATAATACACTGGTGGTCGCTGATGAAAAAGGTGCGTTGAGCTTGGCCGGCTTGATGGGCGGCGAGGCAAGCGCGGTTTCAGACGACACGCGAAATATTGTACTGGAGGCTGCTTGGTTTGCTCCGGAGATTATTGCCGGTAAATCCCGTCAATACGGTTTTGGTTCGGATTCTTCTTTCCGTTTTGAGCGTGGCGTGGATTACCGCTTGCAAGCTGACGCTATTGAGCGTGCTACCGAATTGGTGTTGCAGATTTGCGGTGGTGCAGCCGGTGAAATGGTTGAGGCACAAGGCAAATTGCCTGAGGCAAAACAGGTTGAATTGCGTTTAGGCCGTCTGAAAATGGTATTGGGTGTTGAAATCTCTGCCGAGCAAGTCGAAATTATCTTGCAACACTTGGGTTTGCAGCCTGAGAAAACCGCAGAAGGCTTCCGTGTTACTTCTCCTAGCTTCCGTTTCGATATCGAGATCGAAGCTGATTTGATTGAAGAAATCGGCCGTGTTTACGGTTATGAAAATATTCCTGACGACTATACTTCAGGCCGTCTGAAAATGTTGGCTTTGCCTGAAACCAAACGCCCACGTTTTGCGGTTTATAACGAAATGGCGGCACGCGGTTACCGCGAAGTGGTCAGCTATGCGTTTGTGGATGAGCAATGGGAGCAAGATTTTGCTGCGAATACCAATCCTATCCGTCTGCAAAATCCGTTGGCAGCGCAGTATGCCGTCATGCGTTCTACGCTTATCGGCGGTTTGGTGGAAGTTTTGCAAAACAATTTGAACCGTAAGCAAAACCGTGTACGCGTGTTTGAAATTGCCCGCGTGTTCAGCAAAGGTTCAGACGGCCAGTTTGTGCAAAACGAACGCATCGGCGGCTTGTGGTACGGCGCGGCGATGCCCGAACAATGGGGCGAGAAAACGCGCAACGCGGATTTTTACGACATCAAGGCAGATGTGGAAAATCTGTTGAAAAACAAAGATGTGAAATATCTTTCCCCTAAGCCGACATATCGTGAGAAAAATATTGTAGAGAAAAATACTGATATTGAAGCGAATACAGTAAGTGGTGCAAAAGCAGGAGCTGTTATAGGTGGTATGGCAACAGGACTATCCAGTCTTATAGATGTATTTGATGGGAAAAAAACTCTTGGTGAGGCAGTACGAAATACCGTTGGTGGGACATTAGCAGGAGGGATTGCTGGTGGGATGGTTGGCAATCTTGTTGGTCAGGAGGAAGCGGGAAAAGGTATCCCATATTTAGAAAGCATGGAATATGCGCATCCTGCATTGCATCCAGGGAGAAGCGCATTCATCGTTGTGAATAATGCGATTGTTGGTTTTCTTGGAGAATTGCATCCGAAATGGCTGCAAAAATATGATTTGCCACAAGCGCCGCTGGTATTTGAAATCGATATGGATGCGGTATTGGGTCGTGAGAAAACCCGTTATCAGTCCGTATCCAAATTCCAACCTGCACGCCGAGATTTGGCATTTGTAATGCCTGAAGCTGTGACGCATGATGATTTGTTAAATGCCCTGAAAGCGGCGGCGAACAAGTTGGTTCAAGAAATCAGCGTGTTTGACGTTTACCGCGGTACGGGCGTGCCTGAAGGCATGAAGAGCGTTGCTGTCAAAATCATTTTGCAAGATATGGAAAACACGCTGACAGATGAAGTCATCGAGCCTTTGGTTGCGAAAATGATTAAAGCGGCAGCTGAAAAAGACGCACAGCTTCGCGCTTAACATAAGACAAAAGTTGTCGCCAAAAATCGCCAATAATATTTGATTTTTTGGTGAGGACTTGATTTTTAAAAGAATTTTGGTAATAATTGCACCAGTTTGAATGAAGGTAAACACATGACACTAACTAAAGCAGAATTGGCTGATATTTTGGTCGACAAAGTCAGCAACGTCACCAAGAATGATGCCAAAGAAATCGTCGAGCTCTTTTTTGAAGAAATCCGCAGCACTTTGGCGCGTGGTGAAGAAATTAAAATTTCAGGTTTCGGCAATTTCCAATTGCGCGACAAACCTCAACGCCCTGGCCGTAACCCTAAAACAGGCGAAGAAGTGCCGATTACCGCACGCCGTGTGGTGACTTTCCATGCCAGCCAAAAACTCAAAGGCATGGTGGAGCATTACTATGACAAGCAACAATAATCCGGTTATTCCTGCCAAGCGTTATTTTACGTTGGACGAGATGTGCCAATTGGTGCAAATCAGTCCGGCTCAGTTTGCCCAATGGCAACATGAAAATAATGTTGTGATTGGATACGGTGGCGATCGATATACGCGCTCAGATGTGGTTAAGTTGTTGAAGCTTAAAGATACGTTTGAACCATATATTGATACGTTCAGCCGTGGCGCTTTGGATGCAAACGGCAATCCTGCCGCCAATGCGGAAGAAGTGCGTCATGGTCTGATGCAGATTTTGTCTGATTTGGAGCATCATCTGGGTTCTGAACAACAAAATCACCATGTCGAGCTGTAATCGATAGGGAAAGTTTAATCAAAAGTGCGAAGGCATACAAAGATTTGCATAATTGATTCTAATAAAGGCTGTTTGAATGATTTTCAGACGGCCTTTATTGTTTTATATTGCTTTCAAAATATCAGAATCTTGATTGCAAATGATTCTATGAAATAGCCGTAAATGTTATACTTAGCCTCTTGTTTGCCGATTGGGAAGAAACAGTCATTAGATAATGCGGATAGATGCCGCCTTTTCATGGCAGACTGAGGTTTTTAAAATAAATGTAACGGCAGAACAAACAGGCTGCCGGACAACATTCAAATCGATGAAATGGATAGCAGAAAATGAGCAGAATCCAACAAACTTTCTCAGCGCTCAATGGCGCAAAAGCACTGATTCCTTATATTACGGTGGGTGATCCCAGCCTTGAGATAACCTTGGCATTGATGCATAGCTTGGTGGCTAATGGTGCTGATATTTTGGAACTGGGTGTGCCGTTTTCTGACCCTATGGCGGATGGCCCGACTATTCAACGTGCGGCTGAAAGGGCGTTGGCAAATCATGTTTCTTTGCGCGACGTATTGGAAACAGTGCGCTTGTTCCGCCAAACCAATGATAAAACGCCGGTTGTGTTAATGGGCTATTTGAACCCAGTACATAAAATGGGTTATCAGGCGTTTGCGCAAGCAGCTGCCGAAGCAGGCGTAGATGGCGTGTTGACCGTGGATTCTCCGGTAGAAACCATTGCTCCTTTACATGAGTCGTTGAAAGCGCAAGGTATTGATTGTATTTTCCTTATTGCGCCAACGACAACTGAGGAGCGTATTCAAACGATTGCCAAAGTAGCCGGCGGTTTTGTGTATTATGTATCGCTCAAAGGTGTAACCGGTGCGGCAAGTTTGGATACTGAAGAAGTTTCGCGTAAAATAGAGCTTTTGCGCAAATACATCGATATTCCGATTGGTGTCGGCTTCGGCATCAATAATGCGGAGAGTGCGCGTAAGATTGGTGCGGTGGCGGATGCCGTTATTGTCGGCAGCCGTATCGTCAAAGAGATTGAAAGCCTCGCGGGTAGCGAGGCTGAAGCAGTAGGCGCGTTGGTTAAAGAGTTGAAAGACGCGATTCGCTAAATTTTTTCATTCCATTGTTTCAGACGGCCTTACGTTCAACAGGCCGTCTGAATTCTGAATCCTAAGGAGTCATTCATGAGCTGGCTAGATAAAATTCTTCCTCCGAAAATTAAAAACCGAAGCAGTTCGTCCAGCGTCCCTGAAGGTCTGTGGCACAAATGTCCGTCTTGTTCGGCAACGGTTTACTCAACCGAGTTGAAACAAAACAGCGAAGTCTGTCCGAAATGTAACCATCACAATCCGCTTTCTGCGCGCGAACGTTTGGACCTGCTTTTGGATGAAGAAGGCCGTGAAGAGATTGCAGCCAATATTAAACCGACAGACCCGCTGAAATTTAAAGACAGCAAGAAATATACGGATCGCCTCACTGCTGCGCGTAAAGTAACCGGCGAGGACGATGCTTTGGTCGTTATGAAAGGCACCATGAACGGCCTGCCTGTCGTGGTGGCTGCTTTTGAATTCCGCTTTATCGGCGGCTCCATGGGTTCGGTAGTGGGTGAACGTTTCGTGCAGGGTGTACGCCGTGCTGTTGCAGATAATTGTTCGTTTATTTGCGTGGCGGCTTCCGGTGGTGCGCGTATGCAGGAGGGTTTGAACTCTTTGATGCAGATGACGAAAACCAGCGCGGCTTTGCATTTGCTGACTGAAAAATGTCTGCCGTTTATTTCCGTATTGACCGACCCGACCATGGGCGGCGTATCTGCCAGCTTTGCCTTCTTGGGCGATGTGGTTTTGGCAGAACCGAATGCTCTGATTGGTTTTGCAGGTCCGCGCGTTATCGAGCAGACTGTACGCGAAACCTTGCCGGAAGGTTTCCAACGTGCAGAATTTTTGTTGGAGAAGGGCGCAATCGACCAAATTGTCGATCGTCGTTCCATGAAAAAACGTATCAGCGATTTGATTACTTTGTTGCGTCATGAAGGTAAAGTAACCGCTGCTTGATGAGCACAATAAGAAAGGCCGTCTGAAAATAATATTTCAGACGGCCTTTTTGATTATTGATGATTAAGCAGTCAATGCGGCTTTCAAAACCTTGTTGACTTCACCCATGTCGGCTTTTCCGGCCAGACGGGTTTTCAGTACGCCCATGACTTTGCCCATATCGGCCATGCCTGATGCACCGGTTTCTGTAATGGCTGCTTCAACGACAGTCTTGATTTCTTCTGCAGACATCATTTGAGGCAGGTAGCGGTTGAGGATTTCGATTTCCGCGTTTTCTTTGTCAGCCAAATCTTGACGGCCGGCTTCGGCATAGATTTTGGCACTGTCTTTGCGTTGTTTCACCATTTTGGTCAGGATGGAGATGACTTTGGCGTCATCAGCTTCAGTACGCTCATCTACTTCAAATTGTTTGATGGCGGCATTAATCAGGCGGATGGTGCTTAAAGACACTTGGTCTTTGGCACGCATGGCGGTTTTCATGTCTTCAGTTAATTGTGTTTTTAGGCTCATAATGTTCTCACTTTATATAAAAAGATGCCGTCTGAAAAACAAAACACACCGCAAAGCTGCCCTTGCGGTGTGTTGTTTATCACAGGGCAGGCCTGTAATTAATACATTTTAGGAGGCAGTTGTTGGCTGCGCAGACGTTTTTGCAGACGTTTGGCTGCAGCAGCTTTTTTGCGTTTGCGTTCGGTAGTTGGTTTTTCGTACGCTTCACGGGCGCGCAACTCGGTCAACAGACCGGTTTTTTCTACGGCACGTTTGAAACGACGCATGGCACCTTCAAATGGTTCATTCTCTTTAACACGAATAGCAGGCATTTTATTTCCTTTAAATTTTGTTTAATCAAACCGTTTTAAGAAATAGAGGACGGTTTGTCATAATGGGGTAGTTGTTGTATCGCTGGTTTGCCTAGGGCAGGGCGGGATACGCGCCGTGATGTAAACATCACCTCCTAACAAGTCGGCTTTTGCCGTGCAAGTGACCTTTTCGGTCAGAAACAATCGGGAGATTATCTTATAAACCCGATAGTCTGTCAAGATTGCAGGCCGTCTGAACGTTTGATTCTGTCTCACTTTTCAGACGGCCTATTTGGTTTTAATAACGACCGGGAACCGTACCCATACGTTGTTTCAACGAAGTCTGCGGCTCATTGAACAATGACGCGTAATAAGTTGCGTTGGTCATGACTTTTTTCACATAGTCGCGGGTTTCGGTGAATGGGATGGTCTCGGCATAGATTGCGCCTTCCAAAGGCGAAGAAGCCTGCCAGTTGCGGGCGCGGCCGGGGCCGGCGTTGTAGCCTGCGGTAGCCATTACTTCGTTATTTTGCAGGCGGCGTTTGGCATCTGCCATGTACCAAGTACCCATGCGGATGTTGCCGTCCATAGTGTAGAGTTCGCTACTGCTCATACCGATTTTGCCGGCGATTTCGCGGGCGGTTGCAGGCATGACCTGCATCAGGCCTTGTGCGCCGACGCTGGATTGCGCGCCCATGACAAAGCGGCTCTCTTGGCGAATCAAACCGTAAACCCATGCAGGGTCAACGCCTGCCTGTGCGGCATAGCGGACGGTCAGGTCTTTAAACGGAGAGAGGTAGCGCAGCTTGTAGTTGAGTTTGTGATCGGTACGGTCGGCACTGTTGATTGCCATGTCGTAGAACTGGTTGTCAAAAGCGACTTGTGCGGCAGTCAGCAGGTTGTCTTCATTGAAGTCGCGGGTGGCAAAACGCCATTCTGCCTGTGCCTGACGGCGCATTTTGGAGTCGCCGTTGCTTTGGCTGTTTTTAAACAGAACCAATGCGCGTTTGATGGCGCCGTCTTCGCTCATGCGGCGGACGTCTCTGGCATCGGCATCGGAAACGTTGTTGCGCGTATTGATGCGGCGGCCCAATTCTTCACCTGCCATTACGGCGTAGAAATTGCGGCCGGAAGCGGCAGCTTTTTCATACATTTCTTTGGCTTGGCTGCTTTTGCCTTGTGCGGCAAAGCTGCGGCCCAGCCAATATTGCCATGTCGGGTCTTTTTGCAGTTTTTCAGGCATATGCTGAATCACGCTTGCCAATTCGTCCCAACGTTGCAGGCGCAAAGCGGCGCGTGCGTACCATTCTAATTGTTCGTCGGTCAGTTGCTTGCGATCGGAAACGCGGCCGTAGTAGCTCAAAGCAGTCGGCATGTTTTGGCTTTGTGCATGGTAGTGGCCCAATACGCCCCATGCGAAGCTGCGTTGTTCGCGGCTGAGGCCGGATTCCATGTCGGATAGGGTGGCGGCGGCAGAAGCGGATTTGCGTGCATCTTTGCCGATCACGCTCAACAGGCTGTATTCGGTCGCACCTTGCGTGCCACCTTCAAAGGGGCTGCCCAATGCGGCGGCGAGGTTGCGTGCATCTGTGGTTTGGCTGTTGCTCAACAAGCCGCGCACGCGACGCCATGCGTCGTTGGTGTTCAGACGGCCTGAAGCTACCGCGCTTTCAACCAAGCGGGTACAGCCGGCAGGCAGTTTGCCGGTCACGCGAACCAGCTCGGCGGCTTTGCTGTAATTGCCGCTGCTCAAATCGGCATAACATTGCACTTCTTGTGCGACGCCGGCGGCGTTCAATTTACTGAATTCTTGACGGAACAAATCCCATTGGCCGCGCGCGCCCAAGGTTTTCAGCCATTCGTTGCGGACGTTTTCAGCCATTGCGCTGTCGCTGGCTTGGGATAAAAATTGTTGTACCCAAGCATCGTCGCCGCGTTTGGCGGCATCGATGGCGCTTTGGTATTGGCTGTAATCGGATAGGATTTTGGATTCGCTGTCGGCGCGGCGTGAAGGAATAGAAGTAGATTTAGGCTGAACGACGGTTTCGGTATTCGAAGCAGTCGGTGTGTTTTGGGTGGCGCACGCCGATAAAACAGCGGCGGTAATCAAGCTGAGGGAGAGAGGGAAAAGACGTTGAACGTTCATTGGATACCGTGTCGTTTTTATAATCAAAATAACTGCTTATTTTAAATGAATTATGCGGAATAACCGAATTACAAACTGATATTTACATTTTCAAAGCCAGGAAATGATTAAGGCCGTCTGAAATATGAAACACTTTTGAGGTATTCCTAATTCAGACGGCCTTTTATGAAGGAAGTCGTCAATCGGGTTTGTGTTCGATATAGTCTTGCGGTTTGTCGGCTTTGTTGGTGCGCGTAACCGTATATTCGCCTTCGATAATGTCTTCATCATCTTTGGCGGAGCTGTAAGTCTGGCGGCTTTGGAAAGACTGCGTAGAAGAAACGGCCGCGTTACCTTTAAATGGAATCAGCAAGAGCAGGGCAACGGCGGTTGAAATAAAGCCGGGGCTGAGCAGGAAAACCGCGGCGGCAGTATAGCGAATCGGCCACAGCATCTGATAGAGGGAAATGTTTTGTCCGCTGCGGACGGCTGCGCCTGCGAGCAATAAGCCGGAGATGCCGGTATGGCGCAGCATAAAGATACCGCTGATAAAGCTGAGAGCCATCAAAAATAGCGTCCAACCGCCGCCAAGCCAGTCGGCAACCCAGACGATGGACATGATTTCCAAAAAGATTAAAACCAAAAAACCGATTCCAAAATACTGCATAAGTGTTTGTTCCTTCATTCAACGGATAGTGTCGATTGTGTTTTATCTAGATAAAGATAAACCTTATTTTTTCAAGCAAATGCTGTGTGAAAAAGGGTAAACGGGTGATGAGGCCGTCTGAACGGAGATATAAAGAAGGCAGATGTTTCAGACGGCCTTTAGATATTCTATCGCATCACATTGTTCCAATCACTTTCAAAATAACTGACGAGAATTTGGTTGTTCAAATAATTTGCTTCAACCTTGCGCCTTGCCATATCGGACGGAAAACGGAACATTTCGGCAACGGTCTGGGCATTAAGATAGCGGGTGGGTACATCGAATTTTTGCGGAATGGGGAAGTTTTGGTCGAAGCCTGCCAACACAAATCCCCATTCGCCAAAGGAAGGGACGTAAACATGATAGGGCGCAGTATTCAACTTGGCCGCTTCGAGGGTGGCAACGACCGACCAGTAGGCGTTGGGGGCGAAGTAGGGCGAGGTGGATTGGACGACGATTTTGCCCTGCGGCTGAAGATGGCGGGCGACGAGGCGGTACATGGGGACGGAGTAGAGTTTGCCCAGCGAGAAATTGGACGGGTCGGGCAGGTCGATGATGATAACGTCGAATTTTTCAGACGACCTTTCCAGCCATTTGGCGGCATCGTCGTTGACGACGTGCATTTTGGGATGGGACAGCGAACCTTGGTTGAGCGCGCTCAAGGTGGCAGAGGTTTTAAAGGTGGCGGTCATGTCGGGGTCGAGATCGACCAAAGTAACATTTTTGATCTGCGGATATTTTAAGACTTCGCGTGCCGCTAATCCATCGCCGCCGCCAAGAATCAGGACGCGTTCGGCGTTCGGCACCATCTGCATGGCAGGCAGAACGAGTGCTTCATGGTAACGTGCTTCGTCGCGTGAGGAGAATTGCAGGTTGCCGTTGATATAGAGGCGGGTGTCGTCTTTCCAGCGTGTAACGACCAGCCGTTGGTAGGGCGAATGGCTTTGATAGACGACGGGGTCGCCGAAATAGCTTTGTTCGGCTTTGAAAGAGATACGGTCGGCGTAGACGAAGGCGGCGGCGAGGACGGACAAGACAATCAGCGCGCGCAGGCAGATGGCGTGGTAGCGGGGTAATTCGGATTTGAATACACGCGCGGTCAGATAGGCGACGGCGGCGTTGAAAATGCCAAACAACAAGGCGGAACGTGCCATGCCGAGTTTGGGGGCGAGCAGGAGCGGGAAGAGCAGGGAAACGGCAAGTGCGCCCAAATAGTCGAAGGTCAGGACTTTGGAAACGAGTTCTTTAAATTCCGCCCCTTTTTGGTTTAACACACGCATGACCAAAGGAATTTCCATGCCGACAACCATGCCGACAATCAGTACAAAAGCGTAGAGCAGGGTGCGGAACGGGGCAGCGGATAAACCGAAGGCCACAAATAATGCCAGCGCGG
Organism: Neisseria sp. P0001.S005; assembly: GCF_051963715.1. Classification (NCBI taxonomy): domain Bacteria; kingdom Pseudomonadati; phylum Pseudomonadota; class Betaproteobacteria; order Neisseriales; family Neisseriaceae; genus Neisseria; species Neisseria sp. P0001.S005. The sequence continues at coordinate 17,460 of NZ_JBQCTZ010000052.1, forward strand.
AAATGCCGCCGATGATGCCGACCAGAAGTTCGATTTCGATAAAGCGGTGCAATACGTCTTTATCTTTAATGTATTGGGTCAGGTGTGCGCCGATACCCATTGAAAACAGATAAAGCCCGATGACGGAGGAAAACTGCAAAATACTGTCGCCCAAAAGATAGCTTGCGAGCGCGGCAATGATGAGCTCGTAAGCGAGGCCGCAGCTGGCGACGATAAAAACGGAGATGATGAGGGTGCGGTGGGCGTTCATGATGACGTTTTTGTTGCTTGAGTGTGGGCAATGTAATGATTTTTAAGGTGGGCTGCAAGTTTATTTATAGGATGTAGAAAAGGCCGTCTGAACGAATTGTTTCAGACGGCCTTTAATCTGTCAGGCATTAATAGCGGTGTTTAAATACCATGCCCACTGCGTAAGAAGATTTTTTCGGCAAATCTTTGTCGTATTTCGGATTGACGTTTTCTTTCAACCAGCCGGCGCCGAGTGTGGCAGTTGTCCGTTTGGAGAAGCTGTAATCAGTGCTGACGGCAACGTGTTTGTAGTCTTCGCCGATAGAGCTTTTACCGTAGGCGAAGCCGATTTGAGGTTTGAAATTGCCTACTTTGTATGAGCCGGACACCATAAACTCTTTGGTGTTGTTGATTTCTTTGTCGTAAGAACCAGCTACGTTGCCTGCCGCATCTTTCCATACGCCCCAGCAGCTGAAGCCGTCACAAGTGTTTTTGGCGTATTGGAACGCGGCATCGACGGAGATTTTGTCTTTGCTGTATCCGGCCATGAATGCATGGGCTTGGAAGTCTTTGGTTTCGGTCGGAGAGTCGTTGGGTGCGTATTCGGCAGCGTAGTGGGCGTTAAAGCCGTTGTTTGGGTGGTTGTAGTCCACACCCCAGCCGAAAACCCAGTCGCCGTCACGTTTTTTGTCCGGATTCCAGTCGTTGTTGTTGCGTGCGGCATTGGAACCTGGGGAAACGTTGAATTTGAATTGGAAACCGTTTTTCCAAGGAGACTCATAAGCCATAGAAACGCGACGTTGGCCGAAGCGGGAAATTTTGCCGAATTCCAAAATCGAGCTGTTGGTGTCGAACGGGTTCAGATAAATGCTGTTCATGGGCGTACTGATGTAACCCATTTTGACGGTGCCAAGGTTTTTGTAGCTGTTGAGAGCGACGTATGAGTCGGCAGTACCCCAGCCGCCCCAGCGGTCGGAATCGAAGTAAATAAAGGAGCCAAGTTGCCATTTCAGCCATAAGTCGTTGTTGAGTCGTACTTCATCGGAGAGATAAAGACTGGAACTTTTATCGGAAATGGTTGTATTGGTGACGCCGGTTTTATTGTTGTGTTCGACCTCGGTCATGATGTATATGGTACCGTTCATTTTAGGTTCGGCGTGGGCGATGCTCATGGAAGAGCCAATGAGGGTAATGGCAACAAAACAAGATAACTTGTTCATTTTGTTCTCCTTTTATGTCTTTTTCTTAATTGGGGACGGGAAATTCGGATAATCTTATTTGACAAATTATAAAAAATCAATACATTTGTAATTTATCGTAGGATAAATTGAAAAATAGTTTTCAGTTACGTATTTTTGTGTTAATTTGCCAACAATCTTGGATGGCTCACTATTATCCTGATGGAATATGTGGTTTAAAACACTATTTTCATGACTTGAAATAGACGATTTAACTGCATTGGAAAAATTCTAACTAAATGTAGTCGAGTGTAGTTTGAATAATCAGGCCGTCTGAAAAAGAAGAATACCCAAAAAGAAGGAATGAAATATGGCCGGAAAAACCTATCCGCTGTTGGCTGCATCATTGGCTGCCGTATTCGCGTTGTCGGCGTGCAGCCGCGATGTCAAGCCTGCTCCTGAGTTTAAACGTACCGATTATGAGCGCGTGGTGGTCAGCAACGGCGTCGAGCCGGGTACGCTGGATCCTCAGATGAGCGGCGATATGGCGGCTGGTGCGATTATCCGTCAGTTGATGGATGGTTTGGTCGGTACGGATGCCGAAGGTAAAACCATTCCTGCTTTGGCGGAAAAATGGGAGAGCGAAGGCGAGCGTGTTTGGACCTTCCATCTGCGTGATGCTAAATGGAGCAATGGCGATCCGATTACTGCCGAAGATTTCGTGTACAGCTTCCGCCGTCTTGCCGATCCGGCCACCGGCGCACCTTTCGGCAGCTATTTGGTCGATGCACAAGTGGAAAATGCGGAAGATATATTAAACGGCAAAGCCAAGCCTGAGACATTGGGCGTCAAGGCGTTGGACGCGAAGACCCTGCAATTTACGCTGATTGCGCCCGTGCCTTATTTCCCCGATATGCTGATTCAGCAATTCACATTTCCGGTTCACCGCGCCACTGTTGAAAAATATGGCAATAAGTGGACACAGCCCGGTCATTACGTTTCCAGTGGCGCTTATCTTTTAACGGATTGGAAAGTCAACAGCCACATCAATATGGAACGCAATCCCAATTATTACGATAAAGACAAAGTGGCCATTCCGAAGGCGGTTTTCTTATCAGGCAGCGGCGAGTACAACCGTTATCGCGCCAATGAAATTGATGTGACTTACGGCATTCCCAGTGATCAGGTCAAAGTGGCGGATATTGAGTTTCCGGGACAAGTGAAACGTACAACTTCTTTATGTAGTTGGTATTTGGAGCCGAACCACGAAGCAGCGCCGTTTAACGATCCGCGCGTCCGCAAGGCGCTCAATATGCTGACGCGCCGCGACATTGTCGTCAAAGTGGGCGGCCGTGGCGATACGCCTGCGTTCCAATTGACGCCGCCGCAAATGCAGGGCGTGATTCCTGTTTACCCTGAGTGGAAAGAGTGGACGCCTGAAAAACGCATCGAAACTGCGCGCAAACTCTTGAACGAAGCAGGCTACAACGATGACCATCCGCTTGAGTTCGATATTTTGTACAGCACCAGCGAAGCGTCCAAAAA
>NZ_JBQCTZ010000053.1:0-20367 GCF_051963715.1 Neisseria sp. P0001.S005
GTGGTAACCGGCGGCCCGGGCGCGGTATTTTGGATGTGGATGACCGCCATTTTCGGTATGGCCACCAAATACGGCGAGGGCGTGTTGGCGGTGAAATACCGCGTCACCAATTCCAAAGGCGAAATGTCCGGCGGCCCGATGTATTACATCGAAAAAGGCTTGGGCAAAAACTGGAAATGGATGGCCGTCGCATTTGCGCTGTTCGGCACATTCGCTTCCTTCGGTATCGGCAGCTCGGTGCAGTCCAACTCGGTTGCGCAGGCAGTGCAAACCAGCTTCGGTGTCGAACCTGCCTACACCGGCGTGGCCTTGACCGTATTAACGGCCATTGTGCTTTTGGGCGGCATTAAGGGTATTGCCAAAGCCGCGTCCTTTATCGTACCTGCCATGGCAGTGTTTTATGTAGTAGGTGGTATTGCCATTATCGCGATTAATTCCGATGTATTGATGCCTGCCGTCAAACTGATTTTCTCCGATGCGTTTAGCGCGCAAGCTGTGGCCGGCGGTGCCATCGGTACGGTCATCCGTTACGGCGTGGCGCGCGGCGTGTTCTCCAATGAGGCGGGTATGGGTTCTGCGCCGATTGCCGCCGCAGCCGCGAAAACCGACCACCCTGTCCGTCAGGCTTTGGTTTCCATGACCGGTACTTTTTTGGACACCATCGTTGTCTGCTCGATTACCGGTATCGTTTTGGTCATGGGTTTGCTCGGCGCAGGCGGCGAGTTTGTGAAACCTGAATTGAGCGGCGCGGCGCTGACAACCGTCACTTTCCAAAAAATGCTACCCGGCATCGGCGGCTGGATTGTCACCATCGGCCTGATTTTCTTTGCCTACTCAACCATTCTCGGCTGGTGTTATTACGGCGAGAAATGCGCGGTTTACGTCTTCGGCGAGAAGTTTGCCGGTTTGTACCGCGTGGGTTATGTCTCTTCCGTCATGCTGGGAACCGTGTTGAGCCTTGATTTGGTGTGGCTGGCTTCGGACACATTCAACGGCTTGATGGCATTACCCAACCTGATTGCGCTTTTATTGATGGCGAAAGTCATCGTCAATGAAACGCGCGACTTCAAACAAAAAATCAAAAACGGCGAATTGCCGCATTGATGTCCAAGGCCGTCTGAATCTGAATATTCAGACGGCCCGATAGATAAAGTTTGTTTTGAAAAAGTCAGAGGAGGAGAAAAATGAAAGTGCTTGTTTTAGGTGCTGGTGTTGCCGGCGTATCTTCCGCGTGGTATCTGGCAGAGGCCGGACATGAAGTAACGGTCATCGACCGCGCCGAGGGCGTGGCGATGGAAACCAGTTTTGCCAACGCAGGCCAGCTCTCTTACGGCTATACCACGCCGTGGGCTGCACCCGGTATCCCGACCAAAGCGCTGAAATGGCTGTTTAAAAGCCATCCGCCTTTGCTGTTTCGCCCTGACGGCAGCCTGTATCAAATCGAGTGGCTGTGGCAAATGCTGCAAAACTGCACGGCAGCGCGCTATCAAATCAACAAAGAGCGCATGGTCAGGATTTCCGAATACAGCCGTGAAATGTTCCGCCGTTTTGAAGCGCAAACCGGCATGAATTTTGAAGGGCGCAAAAAAGGGACGTTGCAGATTTTCCGTCAGGCTAAAGAAGTCGAAGCGGCAGAACAAGACATTGCCGTTTTGGAACGCTACGGCGTGCCGTACCGCCGTCTGAAACCCGAAGAATGCGCAGAGTTTGAGCCTGCGCTGGCGCGCGTTACCGCTAAAATTGCCGGCGGTCTGCACCTGCCTGCGGATGCGACCGGCGACTGCCACCTCTTCACTGAAAACCTATACAAATTGTGTCTGGAGAAGGGCGTACAGTTCCACTTCAACCAAACCATCAGCCGCATCGACCACAACGGGCTGCGCATCAAAGCCGTTGAAACCGAAACAGGGCGGTTTGAAGCAGATGCCGTTGTCTGCGCGCTCGGCTGCTTTAGCAGGACTGTGTTGGCGCAGTTGGATCTCAATCTGCCCATTTATCCCGTCAAAGGCTATTCCTTGACCTTGCCAGTCACCAATTCAGACGGCGCGCCGGTGTCCACCGTTTTAGATGAGAGCTACAAAGTCGCCATCACGCGCTTTGATAACAGAATCCGCGTCGGCGGCATGGCGGAATTGTCGGGCTACGAAATCAAACTGCCCGAAAAACGCCGCGAAACCTTGGCTTTAGTCGTCAACGACTTGTTCCCAGAAGGTGGCGATTTGAACCAAGCATTGTTCTGGAGCGGCCTCAGACCGATGACGCCCGACAGCACGCCGTTAATCGGGCGCACTCGCTTTGATAATCTGTTCCTGAATACCGGCCACGGCACTTTGGGCTGGACCATGTCGCTAGGTTCGGCAAAATTAACCGCCGATATCGTGAGCGGTAAAGACACCGAAATCCGCAGCGACGATTTGAGCCTGTCGCGCTATCAGGCTTAAGTTGGAAAGCGCTAAGGTTTAGCGGCATTTCAAATTTAAAGGCCGTCTGAAAATCATTTTTCAGACGGCCTTTTGTTTCAAAATCCGTGTACCCAATTAATAAAATAAATAATAACTATTATCATATGCATTAAAACGTGTTAGTCTGAACCTGTCCCAGCTTTTAGCGCAGGTTTTCTCATGCCCGATTTTTCGATGTCCAATTTGGCCGTTGCCTTTTCCATCACGTTGGCTGCCGGTTTGTTTACCGTATTAGGCAGCGGCTTGGTGATGTTTTCCAAAACGCCTAATCCGCGCGTGTTGTCGTTTGGTTTGGCATTTGCCGGCGGTGCGATGGTGTATGTCTCCCTGACGGAGATTTTCAGTAAATCCAGTGAGGCGTTCGCTGAAATTTATGATAAAGACCACGCGTTTGCGGCGGCGACCATGGCATTTTTGGCTGGGATGGGCGGTATCGCGTTGATTGACCGCCTGGTGCCGAACCCGCATGAAACCTTAGATGCGCAAGACCCGTCTTTTCAAGAAAGCAAACGCCGCCATATTGCGCGAGTCGGTATGATGGCGGCGTTTGCGATTACGGCGCACAATTTCCCCGAAGGCTTGGCGACGTTTTTTGCCACCTTGGAAAATCCGGCGGTCGGGATGCCTTTGGCCTTGGCGATTGCCATCCATAATATTCCGGAGGGCATTTCCATCGCCGCGCCGGTTTATTTTGCCACCCGCAGCCGTAAGAAAACGGTATGGGCGTGTCTGCTATCCGGCTTGGCCGAGCCTTTGGGGGCGGCTTTGGGCTATTTGGTTTTGCAGCCGTTTTTATCGCCTGCCGTGTTCGGTTCGGTGTTCGGCGTGATAGCCGGCGTGATGGTGTTTTTGGCGTTGGACGAGCTGTTGCCGGCCGCTAAACGCTATTCAGACGGCCACGAAACTGTTTACGGCCTGACAACGGGTATGGCGGTGATTGCCGTCAGCCTGGTATTGTTCCATTTTTAAAACCCGTATGCCAAAGGCCGTCTGAAATGATTCAGACGGCCTTTTTGCGTTATAATCCGCACATCAAAAATAACCTTAATTTCACAAAGTTCCATCATGTTAGACAAATACAATCCAGCCGAAATCGAATCCAAACATTATCAAAACTGGGAAGAGCAGGGCTATTTCCAGCCTGATATGGATTTGACCAAACCGTCTTTCTCCATCCAACTGCCGCCGCCCAACGTAACCGGTACGCTGCACATGGGCCATGCCTTCAACCAAACCATCATGGACGGCCTGACCCGCTACTACCGCATGAAAGGCTGCAACACCGCCTGGATTCCCGGTACCGACCACGCGGGCATTGCCACGCAAATCGTGGTCGAGCGTCAGCTTGCCGCGCAAAACGTGTCGCGTCATGACTTGGGCCGCGAGAAATTCTTAGAAAAAGTATGGGAATGGAAAGAAGTTTCCGGCGGTACGATTACCCAACAAATGCGCCGCGTGGGCTGCTCTGCCGACTGGACGCGCGAATATTTCACGATGGACGACGTCCGCGCCGAAACTGTTACCGAAGTGTTTGTGCGCCTGTTTGAACAGGGCTTGATTTACCGCGGCAAACGCTTGGTGAACTGGGATCCGGTATTGGGTACCGCAGTGTCGGATTTGGAAGTGGAAAGTGTGGAAGAACAAGGCTCTATGTGGCACATCCGCTATCCGCTGGCCAACAATCCCGCCGAAGCCGTGATCGTGGCGACCACCCGTCCCGAAACGCTGCTGGGCGACGTTGCCGTTGCCGTCAACCCTGAAGACGAACGTTACACCCACTTAATCGGCAAAGAATTAATCCTGCCGCTGACCGGCCGCACCATTCCTGTTATCGCCGACGAATACGTTGAAAAAGACTTCGGTACCGGCTGCGTGAAAATCACGCCTGCGCACGACTTCAACGACTACGAAGTCGGCAAACGCCACGACACGCGCTTGGTTAATGTGTTCGACTTGGAAGCCAAAGTGCTGGCAAACGCCGAAGTGTTCAACTTCAAAGGCGAAGCGCAACCAGGCTTTGCCCTGCCTGAAAAATACGCAGGCTTGGACCGCTTTGCCGCGCGCAAACAAATGGTTGCCGATTTGCAGGAACAAGGCTTCTTGGTCGAAATCAAACCGCACACGCTGATGACGCCGAAAGGCGACCGTACCGGTTCCGTGATTGAACCGATGCTGACCAGTCAATGGTTTGTCGCTATGTCCGCCACGCCAAACGGCGGCGAGCCTGACAGCGAATTCAAAGGCTTGAGCCTCGCCGACAAAGCCAAAAAAGCCGTTGATAGCGGCGCGGTACGCTTTATCCCTGAAAACTGGGTCAATACCTACAACCAATGGATGAACAACATCCAAGACTGGTGTATCTCACGCCAACTGTGGTGGGGCCATCAAATCCCTGCGTGGTACGACAACGAAGGCAATGTGTACGTCGCTCGCAATCAGGAAGAAGCCGAAAAACAAGCCGGCAAAACAGGCTTGACCCGCGAAGAAGACGTATTGGATACATGGTTCTCCTCCGCGCTCGTGCCGTTCTCTACACTCGGCTGGCCGTCTGAAACCGACGAACTCAAAGCCTTCCTGCCGTCCAACGTCTTGATAACAGGCTACGAAATCATCTTCTTCTGGGTAGCGCGCATGATTATGATGACCACCCACTTTACCGGCAAAGTACCGTTTAAAGACGTGTATATCCACGGCATCGTACGCGACCACGAAGGCAAAAAAATGTCCAAATCCGAAGGCAACGTCATCGACCCTGTGGATTTGATCGACGGCATCGACTTGGAAAAACTGCTGGTAAAACGTACCACCGGCCTGCGCAAACCCGAAACCGCGCCGAAAGTGGAAGAAGCCACGAAAAAACTCTTCCCCGAAGGCATTCCGAGCATGGGCGCGGACGCATTGCGCTTCACCATGGCGAGCTATGCCAGCCTCGGCCGCAGCGTCAACTTCGACTTCAAACGCGCCGAAGGCTACCGCAACTTCTGCAATAAATTGTGGAACGCCACCAACTTCGTGTTGATGAACACCGAAGACAAAGACTGCGGTCAAGACGAAATGCAGCCGTTGGCGTTTACCTTTGCCGACCAATGGATTATCGGCAAACTGCAACAAGCCGAAGCCGCCGTTGCCGAAGCCTTTGAAACCTACCGCTTTGACCTTGCCGCGCAAACGCTGTACGAATTTGTGTGGAACGAATATTGCGACTGGTACATCGAGCTGGCAAAAGTGCAAATCCAAACCGGCTGCCCGACAACCCAACGCACCACACGCCGCACCCTCGTGCGCGTACTCGAAACCATCCTGCGCCTGCTGCACCCAATCATGCCTTTCATTACCGAAGAGCTGTGGCAGGTTGTTGCGCCTCTGGCGAATGCCAAAACCGCCGACAGCATCATGTTGGCCGCCTATCCGCAAGCCGATAAAGAACAAATTGTTCAGACGGCCTTCGACAAAATGGCCGCATTGAAAGACTTGGTGGAAGAAGTGCGCAAACTGCGCGGCGAAATGGGTATCGCGCCAAACGTCAAAGCACCGCTCTTCGTCGAAGGCAGCGCAGAACTCGAAGGCCTGCTCAAATACTTGCCGTCGCTGACCCGACTGACCGAAGCCAAGCTGGTGGACAGCCTGCCCGAAGCGGAAGACGCACCTGTCGCCGTCTGCAACGGCGCGCGCCTGATGCTCAAAGTGGAAATCGACAAAGCCGCCGAAACCGCCCGCCTGACCAAAGAAGCCGAAAAACTGCAAAAAGCCTTGGACAAACTCAACGCCAAACTGTCCAAACCCGGCTACACCGACAAAGCACCGGCGCATCTGGTGGAAAAAGACAAAGCCGATTTGGCGGAGTTGACGGATAAGATGGGAAAAGTGGAAGGGCAGTTGGCGAAGTTGAAAGGGTAGTATTGTTTGGTTGTGAGAAAGGCAGCCTGGAAACGGTTTCAGGCTGCTTTTTTCACTGACTTTAGAAACAAACCCTAATTAGGTATTTTATGGAACAAATAGCAAAACAAATTATTGAATCCGAAGTAGGACAGTCTATTAGAAGACTTCTATATATATCACATGATTATTTTAGCAATGCTGGAACAGGAATAATTATAAAACTCAATAATAAATACTATCTCTCATGCCTTTACCACTCTTTTTCAGATAGAAATAACGAAATTGATGAAGAGGCAGTTCGAGGTTTACAAATAATGTATAAAACATATTTAGGAGATTTTGATAGGGAAAATATTGAATTAGAAAAATTATTGCTTATTCCTCCTATGAACTGCTCTGCGACCACAATCCAAAATGATTTAATGCTTAGTGAGGAAATCTTAACGATGGAATTAGCAGGAATAAACAATTTAACTCCACACGGATATTTAGATTTTGATGACGATAAGATGCGACAATATTTATTGTCTGATAAAGATCCAATTCTAGGTGAAACTTTATTTGCTTATGGATTTCCGTTAGAGAAAAATGAAATTGATTTTGAAATAAGTGATGATGGTAGTATCAGCCAAATAAACAGAGTTAATCATGAGGCTAGGCTTTTTGGCGGTAGATGTATAAGAGATGAAATTGGATTTGCTATAAAAAAAGAAGATGCCAATAGCGAATTTGGTATGACTGTTAATGGCATGAGTGGCGGTGTAGTTTTAAGAGCATGTGGCAACTCCATTGAATGGGTCGGTATTGCTATGCGCGCAAATGATGATTTAATCAGGTTTATTCCATATTATTTAGTTGCTAAGTCAATTGTAAAAAATATTTCAGACAGAGAAATAAACGTAAATTGAGCAAGCAGCATAGCTTGAACCAAGACTCAACCAAACCATTAAATCATCTGTTTTGCGTTGGGTTTACAACCCAAGCGACCAAAAGGCCGTCTGAAACTGCTCTTTCAGACGGCCTCCCCATTTTCAGGTTGCCCTTCCCCAAGGCAGCCTGAAACCTTTACCCCGCCCCAAACCCATCCGCCGTCATTCCCGCCTGCGCGGGAATGACGGTGTTTGTTGCTTTTCAGACGGCCTTTTTCTTTTTCAATCCATCAAATTCAATCAAACCAAACAATCTGACTTTCATCCACGCTGATGCGGATTTCCTGTCCGGTTTGCGGTTTGTCCGTATCGTGGTCGGCGTGGGGATACCAAATTAAATCGCCGTATTGCGGATGGGCGAGGGTAAGGCGTATGCCTTCGGCGAGGGGGACGGCTTCGCTGATGCGGACGGCCGTGCCGTTCGGGTCGAATCGGATGGCGTGTTGGGGGATGTAGCGTGTGTCGCCGGTGTTGGCCAAACCGAGCAGCAGGGCGGCTTGGGCGTTGACGGGGCGGCGGATAAGGGTTTCCGGCGTGCCGTGTTGGAGGATGCGGCCTTCGTGCATGATGGCGATGGTGTCGGCCATGGTGCAGGCTTCCTCGGCGGAGTGGGTCACGAGGATGGCGGGGATGTTTTGACTGCGGATGCGTTCGGCGGTCAGGGTGCGCAGGTGGTGACGCAGGTGGGTGTCGAGGCTGGAGAAGGCTTCGTCTAGGAGCAACAGCGACGGGCGCGTGATGAGGGCGCGTGCGAGGGCGAGGCGTTGTTGTTCGCCGCCGGAGAGGCTTTCGGGTTTGCGTTGCGCTTCGTGTTCCAAACCGATGTCGCGTAAGGCCTGCATGGATTGTTCTTCGATTTCGGCTTTGGGCAGGCGGCGCATTTTGAGGCCGAAGCCGACGTTGTCGAGGGCAGTTAAGTGCGGCAAAAGGGCGTAGTCTTGAAACATCAGCGAGATATTGCGTTTTTCAGACGGCATGTCGGTGATGTTGTCGCCGTTGAGCCAGACTTCGCCGCTGTCTGGATGCACCAGGCCGACGATGGTTTTGAGCAGGGTGGATTTGCCGCAGCCGGAGCGGCCGAGTACGGCGAGGATTTCGCCTGCTTCGACGTTTAGGTTGATGTCTTGGGCAACGGTTTTGCTGCCGAAGCGTTTGTTGATGTTTTTGAGTTGCAACATGGTTTCAGACGGCCTTTAAAAATGGGGTCGGCAACGGATGCTGTCGAGCCATGCGGACAGCGGATGTTTGGGGTCGATTAGGCCGTATCGACGGCAGGCTTCGATCGTGACCAACTGGGCATCGTGCATCATGTGTCCGCCCAACATGGCATCGAGCAGGGTGGGGATGTCCATCAGTTCAAAACCGGCGACTTCGCCGTCTTGGTTGGCGGGTTGGAAGCCTTCGGGCAGGACGATGTCGAAGATATACAGAATTTCGTTGTGGACACCGCGGTTAACGGGGCGCAAACTATATATTTGGGCAGTCGGTCGGATATGGGGTGTCAGAGAAGCGGGAATACCAGCTTCTTCTTCGCCCTCGCGGCAGACGGCTTCAGACGGCATCTCACCGCTGCTGATACCGCCTCCGGTCAGATTGTCGAGTTTGTTCGGATCGACGGCTTTGTGCGGACTGCGGCGGCCTATCCAAAAGCGCAGACTGTTTTCTGTTTCGACTAATCCGTTCAAATGCACTGCCTGACTCATTAGGCCGAACGGACGGAAGGCGGCGCGTTCGAGTGCGCATAAAGGCTTGCCCGACTGGTCGCAGATGTCGAACTTTTCACCGCGCCAACCTTTGAGCCAACCGCAATCGCGCCATTGTTGCGCCAGCGTTTGCAAACTGTCGCCCATTTCTGCCCAGCTGTCGGTTTCCAAATTCAGGCCGTCTGAAAGGGTTGACTGCCTGCCTGTCCAATCTTGCCCGAGGCGTTCGCGCCATGATGGGTTCAGACGGCCTAAAGGCAGGCTGTTGAGATACAGAATGCACCAATCGTCGGATGCGCCATAGCTTGTTTGCGCCCAATCCCACAATGCGTCGTGGATATCGGGTGTGAATACTTGTTCAAAACGGAAAGACTGAGACATGGCGCATCCTCCAAAAGAACTAAAGATACGTCGATTTTAGCCGTTTACGGCGAATTTGCAAAACAACCATACCCCTTGAAAACCGCTATAATAGAGTAAACCATCCGAAACGAGCACATCATCATGAGTGAATTGACCGATATCCTTTCCTACAACCAACGTTTCGTTGAATCGGGCGAGTACGAAAAATATTTCACCAATAAATACCCCGGCCGCGAGCTGGCCATCCTTTCCTGCATGGACGCACGCATTATCGAATTGTTGCCCAATGCCTTGGGCTTGAAAAACGGCGATGCCAAGCTCATCAAAAACGCCGGCGCGCTGGTGACCCACCCTTGGGGTTCGGTGATGCGCAGTTTGTTGGTGGCCGTATTTGAACTCAAAGTCAAAGAAATCATGGTCATTGCCCACCACGACTGCGGTATGCGCGGATTGCACGCCGAAGAGTTCCTCCAACGTGTACACGACAGCAATATCCCCGACGACCGCATCGAAACCCTGCGCAATGCCGGTATCGATTTGGACGGCTGGCTGACCGGTTTTGACAACGTCGAAGACAGCGTGCGCCATACCGTCGAGCTGATTCGCAAACATCCGCTGATGCCCGACAACATCGCCATCCACGGCCTGGTCATCCACCCGACCACAGGCAAGCTCAACCTGATTGTTGACGGCAGCCTGCCTGCTTCAGACGGCCAAAACATCTAACGCAGACACCACCACGAAATGAAAAACATCGGATTATTCGGCGGCACGTTTGACCCCATCCACAACGGCCACCTCCACATCGCCCGCGCCTTTGCCGACGAAATCGGTTTGGACCTTGTCGTCTTCCTGCCGGCAGGCGACCCGTACCACAAAGACAGCACGCGCACGCCGGCACAAGAGCGCCTCAATATGGTTGAACTCGCCATCGCCGACGAGCCGAAATTCGCCGCCAGCGACTGTGACATCGTCCGCGACGGCGCGACTTATACGTTTGACACCGTCCAAATCTTCCGCCAGCAGTTTCCCGGCGCGCAACTGTGGTGGCTGATGGGCAGCGACAGCCTGATGCAGCTGCACACATGGAAAAAATGGCAAACCCTCGTGCGCCAGACCCATATCGCCATCGCCATGCGACAGGGCGACAACCTCAACAAAACCCCGCGCGAATTGCACGCATGGCTCGGCGAAGCCCTGCAAAACGGCAGCGTCCGCATCCTCAACGCGCCGCTGCACAACACCAGCTCCACCCAAATCCGTGCCAATCTCGCCAAAACGCACCATTCAGACGGCCTGCCGCAACCCGTTGCCCAATACATCCGCCAACACAAACTCTATGAAAAATAGCGTTTATTCAGGCAGATAAGCTATAATGCCGTCTGAAAACATTTCAACTAGGAAAATAATGAACGAACAAGAATTGCAAGACCTGCAAAAAATGGTCGAAGTGGCCGTAAACGCCCTCGAAGACATTAAAGCCAAAGACATCTCTGTTTTGGAAACCCAAGACAAAACCTCCCTGTTCGCCCGCATGATTATTGCCAGCGGCGACAGCACACGCCAAGTCAAAGCACTGGCGAACAACGTTGCCGTCGATTTGAAAGAAGCCGGTTTTGAAATCCTCAGCACCGAAGGCGACAGCGGCGAATGGACGCTCGTCGACGCAGGCGACCTCGTTGTCCACGTCATGCTCCCTGCCGTGCGCGACTTTTACGACATCGACACCTTGTGGGGCGGAGAAAAACCGAGTTTCCACGCCGGTATGCAAAAACCTTGGCACGCCGCCGACTAAAACGGTTTATCCATACAAAGGCCGTCTGAAACTTGAAAGCAAGCAAGTTTCAGACGGCCTTTTGCTATAATTCCATTCTTTTCATATTATTTAATTTATTGCACCATCATGCCGCAACCCGATTTCGCCCAAACCCTCTCCAAAGACCGCCATTTCCTGCAATCTGCCTTTAAAAACCCCAAAAAATACGGCGGCTTGGCCAAGGTTGAGGAAAAATACAAAAAATCGCACGATCTCTATCTGCAACGCCTGTCCAAACTGCCCAAGCCCGAATTCGACAACACGCTGCCCGTTCACGAAAAACTCGACGAAATCAAAAAAGCCATTGCCGAGAATCAGGTAACGATTATTTGCGGCGAAACCGGTTCGGGCAAAACCACGCAGTTGCCCAAGATTTGTTTGGAACTCGGGCGCGGGGCGGCAGGATTGATCGGGCATACCCAGCCGCGCCGTTTGGCTGCGCGTTCCGTAGCAGAGCGGATTGCCGAAGAGCTGAAATCCGAAATCGGCAGCGCGGTCGGCTATAAAGTACGCTTTACCGACCACACCTCGCGCGATGCCTGCGTCAAGCTGATGACCGACGGCATCCTGCTGGCGGAAACGCAGACCGACCGTTATCTCGCCGCCTACGACACGATTATCATCGACGAAGCGCACGAACGCAGCCTGAATATCGACTTCCTCTTGGGCTATTTGAAACAACTGCTGCCGCGCCGCCCCGATTTGAAAGTCATCATCACCTCGGCAACGATAGACGCAGAACGCTTTTCCCAACACTTCAACGGCGCGCCTGTGCTGGAAGTAAGCGGACGGACGTATCCTGTTGAAATCCTCTACCGACCGCTGACCAGCAAAGACGAAGATGATGCAGAAGTCGAGCTGACCGATGCGATTGTCGATGCAGCCGACGAATTGGCGCGACACGGAGAAGGCGATATTTTGGTGTTCCTGCCGGGCGAACGCGAAATCCGCGAAGCCGCAGAAGCCCTACGCAAATCCACGCTGCGCCGCAACGACGAAATCCTGCCCCTGTTCGCACGTCTGTCGCACGCCGAACAGCACAAAATCTTCCACCCCTCCGGCGCAAAACGCCGCATCGTGCTGGCGACCAACGTCGCCGAAACCTCGCTCACCGTGCCGGGCATCAAATACGTCATCGACACCGGCCTCGCGCGCGTCAAACGCTATTCTGCACGGGCAAAAGTGGAGCAGCTTCATGTCGAAAAAATCTCCCAAGCCGCCGCCCGCCAACGCTCTGGCCGCTGCGGCCGCGTTTCCGCAGGCGTCTGTATCCGACTGTTTTCAGAAGAAGATTTCAACAGCCGCCCCGAATTTACCGATCCCGAAATCGTCCGCAGCAACCTCGCCGCCGTCATCCTGCGCATGGCATCGCTGAACTTGGGCGATGTGGCGGCATTTCCATTTTTAGAAATGCCCGATTCGCGGTATATCAATGACGGTTTTCAGGTATTGCTGGAGTTGGGTGCGGTAGAGGCCGTCTGAAAATAAAATCTTTCTTAATCAAATGGCAGGCCATGTTTCATTTTCAGACGGTCTAAATCATTGAGAAGCTAAAAACTATTAAAAAGGGAATATTGGGTTTTAAAACTCAATCGGTAAATTTTTTATTGTGAAATATTAATGATGAAAAAATCTTTCCTCGCGCTTGTTCTGTATTCATTTCTACTTACTGCCAGCGAAATTGCCTATCGCTTTGTATTCGGGATTGAAACCCTGCCGGCTGCGAAAATTGCAGAAACGTTTGCACTGACATTTGTAATTGCTGCGCTGTATCTGTTTGCGCGTTATAAGGCTTCACGGTTGCTGATTGCGTTGTTTTTTGCGCTCAGCATTATTGCCAATAATGTGCATTACGCGGTTTATCAAAGCTGGATGACGGGCATAAATTATTGGCTGATGCTGAAAGAGATTACTGAAGTCGGCAGCGCGGGGGCGTCGATGTTGGATAAGTTGTGGCTGCCTGCGTTGTGGGGCGTGGCGGAAGTCGTGCTGTTTTGCAGCCTTGCCAAGTTCCGCCGTAAGACGCACTTTGCCGCCGATATTTTGTTTATTGCAGCGATGTTGCTGATTTTTGGACGTTCATTCAGTACGACGCAGGAACACGGTATTTCGCCCAAGCCGACATACGGCCGTATCAAAGCCAATTATTTCAGCTTCGGCTATTTTATCGGACGCGTATTACCGTATCAGTTGTTTGATTTAAGCAAGATTCCTGTTTTCAAACAGCCTGCGCCAAGCAAAATTGGGCAGGGCAGTGTTCAAAATATCGTTCTGATTATGGGCGAAAGTGAAAGCGCGGCGCATTTGAAACTGTTTGGTTATGGGCGCGAGACTTCGCCGTTTTTAACCCAGCTTTCGCAAGCCGACTTTAAGCCGATTGTGAAACAAAGCTATTCTGCCGCTTTGATGACGGCTGTGTCCCTGCCCAGCTTTTTCAATGCGATACCGCATGCCAACGGCTATGAACAAATCAGCAGCGGCGATACCAATATGTTCCGCCTCGCCAAAGAGCAGGGCTATGAAACGTATTTTTACAGCGCGCAGGCGGAAAACGAGATGGCGATTTTGAACTTAATCGGTAAGAAATGGATAGACCATCTGATTCAGCCGACGCAGCTTGGCTACGGCAACGGCGACAATATGCCCGATGAGAAGCTGCTACCGCTGTTCGACAAAATCAATTTGCAGCAGGGCAAGCATTTTATCGTGTTGCACCAACGCGGTTCGCACGTCCCATACGGCGCATTGTTGCAGCCTCAAGATAAAGTATTCGGCGAAGCCAATATTGTGGATAAGTACGACAACACCATCCACAAAACCGACCAAATGATTCAAACCGTATTCGAGCAGCTGCAAAAGCAGCCTGACGGCAACTGGCTGTTTGCCTATACCTCCGATCATGGCCAGTATGTGCGCCAGGATACCTACAATCAAGGCACGGTGCAGCCCGACAGCTATCTTGTGCCGCTGGTGTTGTACAGCCCGGATAAGGCCGTGCAACAGGCTGCCAACCAGGCTTTTGCACCTTGCGAGATTGCCTTCCATCAGCAGCTTTCAACGTTCCTGATTCATACGCTGGGCTACGATATGCCGGTTTCAGGTTGTCGCGAAGGCTCGGTAACGGGCAACCTGATTACGGGCGATGCAGGCAGCTTGAACATTCGCGACGGCAAGGCGGAATATGTTTATCCGCAATAAGTGGCATAAAAACCAATAAAGACAAATTAAGATGATGTCGGGGAAGATGCCCGACCGACAAGACTATGCAAAATATGAAAAACCAAGTACGTGGATCAGGCATTGATGCACGGTCCAATCCAGCCAATGTTTCAGACGGCCTACAAAACAGTTCGGGTCATATCGGTGCCAACACGCGCTACCGCCTGACCAAACTCGGCGAACAAATGGCGCGCCTGCCCATCGATCCCAAAATCGCGCGCATTTTGCTTGCGGCGAAGAAACACGACTGCATGGCGGAAATATTGGTGATTGCGTCCGCGCTGTCGATTCAAGACCCGCGCGAGCGGCCGCTGGAGGCCCGCGATGCCGCCGCCAAGGCGCATGAACGCTTTACCGACAAGCAATCCGACTTCCTTGCCTATCTGAACATTTGGGACAGCTTCCAGCGCGAGCGCGACAAAGGTTTGTCCAACAAGCAGCTGGTGCAGTGGTGCCGCCAATATTTCTTGTCGCACCTGCGGATGCGCGAATGGCGCGAGCTGCACCATCAGCTTGCCCAAACCGCGATTGAAATGGGCTTGACCACCAAAGAATCCGCGTTTAGACAACCTCCTACCCAAGAGCAATTAAGGCCGTCTGAAAGCCAAGGCGACCAAGATTTGGCGGCCAAACTCAAACAAAAACAACTAGATAAGAAACAACACCGCGCCCAAATCCGCGCCGCCAAAGAAGCGGGCTACGAACAAATCCATCGCGCCCTGCTGACCGGCCTTATCGCCAACGTCGGCATGAAATCGCCCGACGGCAACGACTATACCGGCGCGCGCGGCAGCCGTTTCCACCTTTTCCCTGCATCAGCCCTGTTCAAAGCCAAACCCAAATGGGTGATGGCGGCAGAATTGGTTGAAACCACGCGCCTTTACGCGCGCGACGTCGCTGTTATCCAGCCCGAATGGATAGAGCAGGAAGCGCCGCACCTTGTCCGCTACCATTATTTCGAGCCGCACTGGGAACAAAAACGCGGCGAAGTCGTCGCCAGCGAACGCGTTACGCTTTACGGCCTGACCGTATTGCCGCGCCGCCCCGTGTCTTACGGCAAAGTTGCGCCCGAAGAAGCGCGCGAAATCTTTATCCGCGGCGCATTGGTGGCGCAAGAAAGCAATCTTCAGACGGCCTTTTTTGCCCACAATAAAAAGCTGATTAAAGAAATTACCGAACTCGAACACAAATCGCGCAAGCAAGACGTATTGGTCGATGACGAAGCCCTGTTTGCGTTTTATAACGAACGCCTGCCCGAGCTGGTGTGGAAAGACGCGAAAGGCGGCGTTTGGGGAAGCGAAGAGGGCGGACAAAACCAGTCGGACAAGACAGCCGATCAAAACGGATCAGACAACAAGACCAATCAGCATGCCGCAAAAGGCAAAGGCCGTCTGAAACCTTTACCCCTTGCCGATATTCGCACCTTTGAAGCTTGGCTCAAAACCGCCGAGCGTGACAATCCGCGCCTGCTGTTCCTCAGCCGCGACGATTTGATGCAACACGCCGCCGCGCACATTACCGAAGAGCAATTCCCCAAATTCTGGCAAACCGCAGACGGCAAGTTCAAACTTTCCTACCGCTTCGAGCCGCACCATCCGCTCGACGGCGTGACCATGACCGTGCCGCTGACCGTCCTCAACCGC
This sequence comes from Neisseria sp. P0001.S005, assembly GCF_051963715.1. Taxonomy (NCBI): domain Bacteria; kingdom Pseudomonadati; phylum Pseudomonadota; class Betaproteobacteria; order Neisseriales; family Neisseriaceae; genus Neisseria; species Neisseria sp. P0001.S005. The sequence goes on from NZ_JBQCTZ010000053.1 coordinate 16,015, forward strand.
CTGCACGCGCCGTCGCTCGAATGGCTGGTGCCCGGTATGTTGCGCGAAAAAATCCAGCTGCTGATTAAAGCCCTACCGAAGCAAATCCGCCGCATTTGCGTACCCGTACCCGATTTCATCACCAAATTTCTCGAAAGCAATCCCGACCGCCAAGCGGCCATCATTCCCCAGTTGGCGCACTTTATCGCCAAAAGCGCCGGCGATATGCGGATTCTCGAGCAAATCGACCAAGACGCATGGGCGGCGCAAGAATTGCCCGAACACTGCTATCTGAATCTGCGCATTATCGACGACGGCGGACAAGAGCTTGCCGGCGGCCGCAAACTGCACGAATTGCAACAACAACTCGGCCAAGCCGCCGCCGTTACCTTCCGCGACAACACTCAAGAATTTGAGCGCGACAACGTGACCACATGGGATATTGGCACCCTGCCCGAATCCATCAAATTCGCCCGCGGCAAACAACAGCTCACCGGCTACCTCGGCCTGCAAAAAGAAAAAGACGGCCGCATCGCCCTGCGCCTGTTTGACACCACCGAAGCCGCCGAACAGGCACACCGTCAAGGCGTAATCGAATTGATGAAGCTGCAATTAAAAGAGCAGGTAAAAGATCTGAACAAAGGCATCCAAGGCTTCACCCAAGCCGCCATGCTGCTCAAACACATCAACGCCGACACCCTGCGCGACGACCTCACACAGGCCGTCTGCGACCGCGCCTTTATCGGCGAAGACGAGCTGCCGCGCAACGAAAAAGCCTTCAAAGAGCAAATCAAACGCGCCCGCAGCCGCCTGCCCGCCGTCAAAGAAGCCCTCAGCCGCTATTTGCAGGAAACCGTCGCCGCCTACGCCGAACTCAACAGCAAACTCGGCAAACACCCATTGACCCACCTCCTAAGACTACGCCTGCAAACCCTGCTCGCCGCCGGCTTCGCCACCCGCACCCCGTGGGTACAATGGCCGCGCCTGCCCATCTACCTCAAAGCCATGACCCTGCGTCTCGAAAAATACAGCGGCAACCCAGCACGAGACGCAGCCCGCGAAGCCGATATTCAAGAACTGGAACAAATGTGGCAAGAAAAAACCGACAGCTTGGTGAAACAAGGACAACCCGTTTCAGACGACCTCGCCGCGTTTAAATGGATGATTGAAGAATTGAGGGTGTCGCTGTTTGCGCAGGAATTGAAGACACCGCATCCGGTGTCGGTGAAAAGACTTTTGAAAGAATTAAATTTTTTAAATTAAGGAAACGAAACAATGAAAATAGATGGAAAACTTACTGAAAGTGCTTATATTTATTTAAAAAATCATGTTTATTATGAAAACCTAAATCTTTTTATGAGAGGACGGATATCCTCTTTTGAGAAGAAAAATAAACTATTAGATGAAGGTGGGGAAAATATTTTTGAGAAGATTGCTAAAATTATATCTGATAATAACACAGATGAGCTGGATAAATGGATAAATAGTATCTCATTTAGAATTATTCCTAAAAGTTTTAAAGCTAGTTCTCAAGAAAATAAAACCAATGAAGAAGGTAGATTCATCAGTAATGATAAACGTACGGATACACATAATCCTGAAAAATTGAATTATTTTATTGATGCTAGTGCTGAAGTTTATATTATAGATATGTTATGGAGCCTGTATGTTGGACCAATTTTAGATGGTATGCTTACAGAGGATTGTTATGGAAATAGATTACGAAATCATGCTAAAGAGTTTATAAAAAAGTACGTTGAAGGTAATAATGCAGGAGATGTATCAGGACATAATAACTTATTTATTCGTTATATAGATCAGTATAATAAATGGAGAAATAATGCTATAAATAGAGCAAGATTGTTATCCGAGGATAATAGTTTTGGAATTATCTCATTGGATTTAAAAGAATTTTTCTATAATGTCGACATAGATTTAGATAAAGTTGAAAAAATTATTGTAAGCCAAGATATTAAAAAATGTAGCCAAGATATTATAGATAATGCCTTAAAGTTAAATAACTTACTAAAACGTATTTTTAAAAAATATTATGCAGTGGTTAAAAAGGGGTTAAACGTCACTCATAATAAATGTAAAGATAAAAAAATACTGCCAATAGGGCTCACATCATCATCTATATTGTCAAATTGGTATATGATTGATTTTGATAAAAAAATACAGGAAAAATTAAAACCCATTTATTATGGAAGATATGTAGACGATATATTGATTGTGTTGTCAAATCCTATATTTGATGAAAAAGACCCTTTAAAAAGCCTATATAAAAAATATTTCGTGAATACCCGTATTTTAGTAAGCGGTAACGACAACGAAAGTTATATTATAAAAGGAAAGAATATTTCTATTCAAAAAAAGAAAGTTGTATTTCAATTTTTTGATAAGGCTAATAGTAAAGCTGGATTAGAACTATTTAAGCAAGAATTAGATGAACGGAGTAGTGCGTTTAAATTTTTGCCAACAGAGCAATTTTATAGAGAGATGGATGAATTTGCTTATGAGATATTATTTAGTGGTCCATCTGATAAGTTACGTAATGTTATTGGGGTTGTTGAAAATGAAACTAAGCTTTCACAATATCTATCTAGTTGCATAACGGCAAATAGATTGTGCAAAACAAGTGAAAAGAATAAAAATATAGTAATTTCACAGCTAATGTTGTTTTTTAAAGGATGTAATTCACTAAAATTTAGTAGACTATGGGAAAAGGTGTATCAATATTCTTTTGTTGTAAATGATATAAAATTTGCAATTAAATTTTATAATCATTTAGCTAAAGAAATAAACATAATTAGCTACTCAGGAAGGAATAATAAATTTCTTACAGAAAAGATTAGGGAGGATTTATGTTTTTATAACCAAATTTCTTTTTCGCTTTCCCTAGCATTAATTAAATATCCAATTGAGGAAAGTCCAGAAATTAAAAAATTCTTTTATAGATTTCCAGACTTAACGGATTTAATGGAATTAGCAGATGAATTTAGGTATTCTAATTTAATTAGACACCACTTAGTAGCATGGCCTTTATCAAATTATACTTTATATGAAGGGAATTTAATTGATGAAAATAAGATACTGGAAGATATAGCTTCAGAGAATCAATTTCATCATGAAATTGATAGACAAAAAAAGAAATACTCTCCTAGATTTCTCCATATTGATGAGTTGCAAATATTCAAATTATCACAGAAACTAAGATGTAATAGCTTGAGTGAGTGGCAGGCTGAATTTGCAAGAATGCGAAGTGGTTTCGTTAAATGGAAAAATGAAGAAGAAATAAATAATAACAAAAATATTGATAAATTTTCATTGTCAATTAATGATGCGTCTCGAAGAAATAATTATTTCAAATTAGCTATTGCAAATTTAATTGTAAATAATGAAGATATTATTAATGCATTAAGAGATGATGAAGAACCGAATTTAAGTTTTGATAGGCAAAAAGTAATATATCAAATTCTGAATGCTGCGGTAAAAGAAAAAGTGGATCTATTGGTCTTACCAGAAGTATCTATTCCTATCAGTTGGCTACCATTTATGGCGTCTTTTTCTCGTAGAAACCAAATAGGATTAATTTTTGGATTAGAACATTGGGTAATTAATAAGGTTGCATTTAACACTTTGATTGAACTGTTGCCATTTAGTCAAAAAGAAGGTTTTAAAAATTGTTATATAACGGCAAGAGTTAAAAATCATTATGCCCCTGCAGAACTTGAATGTATGCGAAGTTTTGGATTAGTTGCTGGAAATGGAACAAACAATAGATATTCTTATCATAAGGTAAATTGGAGAGGAGCTTGTTTTGCGACTTATAATTGTTTTGAATTGGCAGATATCACACATCGTGTTTTGTTTAAATCGGAAATTAACTTATTAATTGCTTGTGTATGGAATAAGGACACTAATTATTATCAACATATATTAGAATCTGCTGTAAGAGATTTACATTGTTACACTATCCAGGTAAATACATCTCAATATGGTGGTTCATGCGTTTTACAACCAACAAAAACAGAGCAAAAAACCCTTCTTTATGTAAAAGGAGGAGGCAATCCTTGCATTTTAACTACTAATCTTGATATTCAAAGATTACGTAAGTTTCATTACCAACACACCCCTTTATCTGGAGATATATTTAAACCATTGCCTCCCGGCTTTCACAAACCGTAGCCCCAAAAAAAGGCCGTCTGAAAGTATTTCCCAACTTTCAGACGGCCTTTTTTATATTCATATCCCTATTTATTTTTCCAACCGTGCAATCAGTTCGTCGGCCAAGTCGAGATAAGCCTGTGTGCCTTTGGCGTGGGCGTCGTAGGCGAGGGCGGGGAGGCCGTGGCTGGGGGCTTCGGCGAGGCG
>NZ_JBQCTZ010000054.1:0-19968 GCF_051963715.1 Neisseria sp. P0001.S005
CGGACTTTGGCTTGACCGGCTTCGGTCAGTGCTACCAAAGGCAGACGAACATGGGGTTCGCATTTGCCCAATAAGCTCAGGCCCCATTTAGGCGCGGCTGGGCTGGGCTCGCAGAACATGGTGTTATAAATTGGGATAAGTTGCTCGTTTAGACGACGGGCGGTCGCAATATCGCCCTCAAGGGCGGCTCGGCACATGTCGGCAAAGAGTTTCGGTGCGACGTTGGCTGCGACGGTTACCACGCCATGACCGCCACACAGCATGAAAGGCAGGCCGGTAGGGTCATCGCCGGATAAAACGACAAAACCTTCAGGAACGCTGTTGATCAATTCGATGTTCTTGCCGATATTGCCGCTGGCTTCTTTTACGCCGACGATATTCGGAATCTCGGCCAAACGCAAAATAGTGTCGTTGCTCATGCTGACGACGGTACGGCCGGGAACATTATAGATAACCATCGGAATCGAAGTGGCTTCGGCGATGGCTTTGAAATGCTGGTAAATGCCTTCTTGCGAAGGTTTGTTGTAGTAGGGAACAACAGATAAGGTGTAGTCCGCACCGGCTTGCTCGGCGGCTTTGGAAAGGGCGATGGCTTCGACAGTGTTGTTGGCGCCTGTGCCGGCGATAACGGGAACGCGCTTGTTGACGTGTTTGACAGTGGCTTCAATAACGGCCAAATGTTCTTCGACAGGCAGGGTGGCTGACTCGCCGGTGGTACCGACTGCGACGATGCTGTCGGTGCCGTTTTCAATGTGCCAGTCGATTAAGTCGTGAAGTTGTTCGTAGTTGATGCTGCCGTCTTGATTCATCGGAGTAATCAGGGCAACCAGACTGCCTTTTAACATACGGAAACCTTTAATTTTATGGTGTGGGTGGATTATGCAGTGGATTGTAGCTTACTTTGTTGTTTGTGTGAAACATATCCGCTAAGCGGCTTTGCCGTTTAATGGTGACTTGTCATTATCTTAATGAATAATACATTTTTAAATCATTGGTTTGTTTGTTTTGTGATGGAAAAATGATGTCAAGAATTAAAATGTGTTAAGGCGGTTTGAGGCCGTCTGAAAACGGCTGGGCGGAACTTTCAGACGGCCTGATGGTTTTGAATTTGCTGATACATTTCAAATTGGTTAAAATACGCATCTTAATATTTTTTAACGATTCTTGAGAGAAGGTTCAACATGGCCGGAATGACTGAAAAACAGGCGAAATCGCTTGATTTGGTTTATGGTTTGGAAGACAAGCCGCCGTTTGGGAATGCGTTGTTGAGTGCGGTTACGCACCTTCTGGCGATTTTTGTTCCGATGATTACTCCGGCACTGATTGTCGGCGGGGCGTTGGAGCTGCCGGTTGAAATGACGGCTTATTTGGTGTCAATGGCAATGGTGGCTTCCGGTGTCGGTACTTATTTGCAGGTCAACCGTTTCGGGCCGGTCGGTTCGGGTATGTTGTCGATTCAGTCGGTCAACTTCTCTTTTGTTACCGTGATGATTGCGCTCGGTACCGGTATGAAAGAGGGCGGCTTGACTGAAGATGTGATGATTTCAACGCTTTTGGGCGTGTCCTTTGTCGGCGCGTTTTTGGTGTGCTTCTCCGCTTGGCTTTTGCCTTATTTGAAAAAAGTGATTACGCCGACTGTAAGCGGTGTGGTCGTCATGTTGATTGGTTTGAGCTTGGTACATGTCGGCATTACCGATTTCGGCGGCGGCTTCGGCGCGAAAGCAGACGGTACGTTCGGCTCGATGGAAAACTTGGGTTTGGCATCGCTGGTGTTGCTGATTGTATTGGTTTTCAACTGCTTGAAAAATCCATTGCTGCGCATGAGCGGTATCGCGGTGGGTTTGATTGTCGGTTATATTGTTGCGCTGTTTTTGGGCAAAGTGGATTTTTCCGCCCTGCAAAACCTGCCTCTGATTACCCTGCCTGTTCCGTTTAAATATGGTTTCGCATTTGATTGGCACGCGTTTATTGTTGCCGGTGCGATTTTCTTGTTGAGCGTATTTGAAGCAGTTGGCGACTTGACGGCGACTGCGATGGTCTCAGAGCAGCCGATTGAGGGTGAGGAATACACCAAACGTCTGCGCGGCGGCGTATTGGCAGATGGTTTGGTGTCTGTGATTGCGACTGCGTTGGGTTCTTTGCCTTTGACCACTTTTGCGCAAAACAACGGCGTGATTCAAATGACCGGCGTAGCTTCGCGCCATGTGGGCAAATATATTGCGGCGATTTTGGTATTGTTGGGCTTGTTCCCTGTTATCGGCCGCGCGTTTACCACGATTCCGAGTCCGGTTTTGGGTGGTGCGATGGTGTTGATGTTCGGCCTGATTGCGATTGCCGGTGTGCGGATTTTGGTCAGCCACGGTATTCGCCGTCGTGAAGCGGTCATCGCGGCTACTTCTGTCGGTTTGGGTTTGGGCGTGGCGTTTGAACCGGAAGTGTTCAAAAACCTGCCGGTATTGTTCCAAAATTCAATTTCTGCCGGCGGTATTATGGCGGTATTGTTGAACTTGGTGTTGCCGGAAGACAAAACCGATAAAGCGGTTAAGGTTGAAACCGACAGTTTGGATCACTAAGCAAGCTTTGTTCAAAGGCCGTCTGAAGTTTCAGACGGCCTTTGGTTTTTCGGCTATAATATTGTTTTTATTTGTTATCCGAGTGGTTCGGATAGCTCTACCCGGAAAGGTTTTATATGACGGTTTATTCACTTTTTATCACTTGTCCTCGCGGTTTGGAAGCACCTTTGACGCAGGAACTCGAACGCATGGCATGTCAGGATATCCGCGCTGTTGACGGCGGTGTGGCATGTAAAGGCACGATGGAGCAGGTGTATCGCATCAACCTGCATTCGCGCGTTGCCAGCCGTGTTTTGCTGCGCTTGACCAAAGGCGGTTATCGCAACGAACACGATATCTACAAACTGGCACGAAATCTGCATTGGACAGGTTGGTTTAAGCTGGAGCAGACCTTTAAAGTCAAAGTTGAAGGCAAGCGCGCCAATGTGAAAAGCCTGGATTTTGTCGGTTTAAAGATCAAAGATGCCGTCTGCGATGCCTTCCGGGATATTTATGATGCGCGTCCGAGCGTGGGCAAAATCAACCCCGATATCCGCATTCATGCCTTTATCGAAGAGCGCAATGTGGAAATCTTTATCGATACTTCCGGCGAAGCTCTCTTCAAGCGCGGCTATCGTCAGGATACCGGCGAAGCGCCATTGAGAGAGAATTTGGCGGCAGGTTTGCTGCTTTTGGCAGGCTATGACGGTACGCAGCCTTTCCAAGACCCGTTTTGCGGCAGCGGCACGATTGTCATTGAGGCTGCATGGATTGCGACACACCGTGCGCCGGGCTTGATGCGCCGTTTCGGTTTTGAAAAACTGCAAAACTTCGACAAAGAAAAATGGCAAGCCCTGCGCCGTGAGGCTGAAAAACAAATCAAACCGGCCGCCGCGCCAATTTCCGGCAGCGACAACGACCGTTATATGATCCGTGCCGCATTGGCCAATGCCCAAGCCGCCGAAGTGGATAATTTCATCCGCTTTGACGTGCAAGATGCGCAGGCTGCGCGACCAAACGGCGAACACGGCATTATGATTTCCAATCCGCCTTATGGCGTGCGTCTTGCCGAAATTCAGGCTTTACAGGCGCTTTATCCTCAACTGGGCACATGGTTGAAACAGCATTACGCAGGCTGGCTTGCCGGAATGTTGACAGGCGATCGCGATATGCCGAAATTTATGCGCCTTTCTCCGAAGCGTAAAATTCCATTGTTCAATGGCAACTTGGATTGCCGATTGTTTTTGATGGATATGGTTAAAGGCTCGAATCGGGGCTAAAACCTGAAATAGAGGCCGTCTGAAAGATGATTTCAGACGGCCTTTTTTGTTTTATTTAGATAGACTTTGCTATGACGGAGTTTACTTCTCGTATTTTAATTTCAGGCCGTCTGAATCGTGTTTAGACGGCCTTTTTATTGGTTTAAAGTTGAACTTAATATAGTAATTTACAATTGGTTAAATAACAAAAATCTATTATATGGATAAAATTCATTGTTAAATAAAAATACCATATCTAGTAGTATTGTGTTTTAATTCGCACCATATCTTGTGTTTATGGTATTGCAATGAGCAGCTTGAAATTTACAGTTGAGCAAATTGTTTGGCAGGAAGTGCCGGGCGAAGTGTCGCTGGCGTTTCTGTTTTCAGGCTGTCCGCTGCGTTGCAAAGGTTGCCACAGTGCCGATACATGGAAAGAGGGTATCGGCACAGAATTGACCGAGGAGTATTTAAAAGGCCGTCTGAAACGCTATCGCGGATTAATCAGCTGTGTGTTGTTTATGGGCGGGGAGTGGCAACCGAAAGCCTTGCAGAAAATGCTGGCTATTGTTGCCCAAGAAGGTTTGAAAGCCTGCTTGTACACCGGTCTGGAGCGTGAGGAGCTGGAAGCAGTTTCAGACGGCATCCTGCCTTATCTGACGTATCTGAAAACCGGCCGCTGGCAGATGGAGCTGGGCGGCTTGGACAGCCCGACCACCAATCAGAAGTTTTTCGATTTGCGCACGGGCGAAGTGTTGAACCGATTGTTTATCAAAGACAAACCTGCACCTAAAGTTTTTCCAGTGGCTTCAATTTAGCCTGGTGCTGTATTGCACTGATTTAAATTGAATTTATTGTATTCGCTGACAGCGATGTTTCAGACGGCCTGACCGTCATTGCTTGATAAATCATTCAAACCTTACAGGAGAATTAACATGATTCGGCTGCATCCCGAGCAGTTAAACGGCAAACTGCAATTCATGCACGACTACATCAGCGCGCAAAACGCGGCGGACGGTTCGAAAATGGACGCCAACGCCAACGTTACCCAGAAAAACATCGCCACGATGGAAGCGGAAATCATGAAAGACTTTTTCGTGCAGATTAACCGCGCCCAAGTGTCGCGCAAAATCGCCGAAATTTTCGACCAATCCGTCGCCGACGAATACATCCGCCAGATTGAGGCGCACGAGATTTATGTGCACGACGAAACCAGCCTCAAGCCTTATTGTGTGTCGGTTACGCTGTATCCCTTCCTGCTCGACGGCTTAAGCAAACTCGGCGGTGAATCCAAGGCACCGCAGCATCTAGCTTCGTTTTGCGGTTCGTTTATCAACCTGGTATTTGCCATCAGCGCGCAGTTTGCCGGCGCGGTGGCGACGGTGGAATTTCTGACCTATTTCGACTACTTCGCCCGCAAAGACTACGGCGACGATTATTTGGAAACCCACGGCAAAGAAATCGCCAACCACATGCAGCAGGTGGTGTACAGCATCAACCAGCCCGCAGCCGCGCGCGGCTATCAGAGCGTGTTTTGGAATATTTCCGTTTACGATCAATACTATTTCGACGCGATGTTCGGCGATTTTGTCTTTCCCGATTTCAGCAAACCGGTGTGGGCAAGCGTAGCGAAGCTGCAAAACTTCTTCCTCAAATGGTTCAATCAGGAGCGTACCAAAGCCGTTTTGACCTTCCCCGTCGTTACCGCTGCGATGCTGACCGACGGAGGCAAATGCAAAGACACCGTGTTTGCCGACGAAATGGCGAAAGAGTTGGCGGAAGGCAATTCCTTCTTCGTTTATCTTTCCGATAATCCCGACTCCTTGGCTTCCTGCTGCCGTCTGCGCAACGCCATTGAAGACCGAACCTTCAGCTACACCCTCGGCGCGGGCGGCGTGGCAACCGGTTCCATCAACGTCATCACCATCAACATGAACCGGCTGGAACAAGACGGGCGCGACCTTGCCGCCGAAGTTGCCAAAATCCACAAATACCAATACGCCTACCGCAAACTGATGGAAGAATACCAAGCCGCCGGAATGCTGCCCGTTTACGATGCAGGCTTCATCACGCTGGACAAACAGTTCCTCACCATCGGTATCAACGGCATGGCGGAAGCCGCCGAATCGCAAGGCATCAAAGTCGGCTACAACGATGACTACATCAACTTCGTCCAAGGCCGTCTGAAAACCATATTCGAAGCCAACCAAGCCGCCAGCAAACACTACGGCGTGAAGTTCAATACTGAGTTCGTCCCCGCCGAAAACCTCGGCGTGAAAAACGCTAAATGGGACAAAGCCGACGGTTACAAAGTCAGCCGCGAATGTTACAACTCCTATTTCTACGTCGTCGAAGACGAAGAAATCAACGCGCTCGACAAATTCCTGTTGCACGGCAAAGAACTGGTGGACTGGCTCGACGGCGGCTCCGCGCTGCACCTGAACCTCGACGAAGCACTGCCCGAATCCGGCTACCGCTCGCTCTTGGACATCGCCGCACAAACAGGCTGCAACTACTTCTGCGTGAACGTACGCATCACCATCTGCAACGAATGCGGCCATATCGACAAACGCACCCTGCACGCCTGTTCCGCCTGCGGTAGTCACGACATCGACTACGGCACCCGCGTCATCGGCTATCTGAAACGCGTATCTGCATTCAGTAGCGGACGGCGCAAAGAACACGCGCTCAGACATTATCACCGTAAAGCGGCGTAATCGTTAAAAAAGGATTACTTACAAAAGCGAAGGCCGTCTGAAATTTCAGACGGCCTTTAGGATGTTTGGATAGACTGATTCTTTCAATGATATGATTTTAATTAAATTAAACAACAATAATTGACACTTTAATATAATGAATTAACATATAATCTCCTTTAACTCAAACTCGAAAAAAAGCGAGAGACATATGAAAACATCAGCTTTATTAGCAGCTTTATTGGCAGCCCTGTCCCTGTCAGCATGCGGCGGCGGTTCAGGCTCATCTTCTTCTGCCGTTTGTGACGAGTACGAAAAAGCATTTGCCGAAGCAACTAAAGACGTAGATGCCGCAACCAAAGACATGATGCAAAAATCTTTCGAACAAACCAAAGAAGCCCTGAAAAACCTGCCTGCAGACCAACGCGATGCAACTTGTAAAACTTCTTTGGACGCTTTGAAAGGCGTTCCTGCTGCCGAAACTCCTGAAGACAAAGCCGAAGAAGCCAAAGATGCTGCTGAAGAGGCTAAAGAAGATGCAAAAGACGCAGCGGAAGATGCCAAAGAAGCTGCTGAAGATGCTAAAGAAGAAGCTAAATAATATAAATAGCTTTATTGAAAAACGGATTCCAATAATTTGGAATCCGTTTTTTGTTTTGTAGATCAAGGTAGGTGTTTTTGAACAAGGAATTATTGCTTTCAGACGGCCATATTTAATGCCGTCTGAAAGCGTTAGTTTTAACTAAGTAAAATTTACAACAGCAAACCATTAATCAAACAACCGCGTGCGTGCGTATCGCACACACCCTACGCGTTGGTTTTGAAGTTCCGTGTGATTCGCAGGTAGGGTGTGTGGCGTAGCCACGCATGCGATTGTTTGGGTATGTAAGTTACGGATTATTCTACGTATTGATTTTAAAGTTTCGCGTGATTCACAGGTAGAATGTGTGCAGTACGCACGTGGTCGGTAATTTTTTATAGTATTCACTCTCCAAAACTCATTACCGCCGTTTCTTTTGTGCCGCCCCAATCTAACGGCAGCCGACCATCCCGCACATAACGGTGAAATGACGAAAATGCCCAATCGCGGACATTGTCGCATAATCCATGTTTGACGGGATTGAAATGGATGTAGTCCGCGCAACGTTGCAAATCCGTTTCGTCGCGCACGGTGTGTTCATAAAAACGCCGTTGCCAAATACCGCGTTCGTTCCGCCGTTGTTTGCTGGCGGATAGGTTTTCGGCACGTGGGAAATGTGCGGAGAATTTGGTTTTAATCAGCCGCCAGCGCAGGGAATAATCCGCATCGTCGGGCGGCAGCGTCCAAATGGCGTGAATATGGTTCGGCAGCACGCATACGGCGACGGTTTCAAAGGGATATTGTTTTTGCACATCCGCATAAGCCGCACGCAATAAGTCGATATGTTCGACAAGCAGGCGCGATTTTGGGTTGGCGAGTTTGACGGTGAAAAAGAATGTGCCGCCGGCAATGAAGTTTCTGCGATAACGCGCCATAGGATTTTTGTTTTTTGTTTGGAGGTTAGGGAAGGAATGGTTTGTTGTTTAAGGTTTTAACTTTGTTGAAATGGCAAACCGCCAATCAAGCAACCGCGTGCGTGCGTTCCGCACACACCCTACACGTTGATTTCGAAGTTCCGTGTAATTTACAGGTAGGGTGTGTGACGCAGCCACGCACGCGGTGGTTGGGTATGTAGGCTACGGCTTGCTCAACATTTCGTCAACTAAATGCTTGCATTTGGTACTGTTTTTGAAAAAAGTTGCTAAAAAATTATCAGGATAATTTTCTTCAATAAAATCATTAATATCTGAAATCAATTTTGTAGCTTCAGTTTCCAGAGTCATTTCATCAATGTTAAAATTATTTGAAGATAATTGGTTGTGAATATTCATTTTTTTAGCTAGAAGATGTGCAATCATCCTGTTTCCATGAACAAGAATGCCGTAAAGTTTGCCAGTTTTCTTTTTTATATTATTTATTTTGTCAGTTAATATTTTATTAACTACCCTATTGAATAGAACGGAATTATAAACATAGTATCCGCTGATATTTGGATTAAATATTTCCTTGTAAATTCCTCTTTCTAGATTTTCAAAAAATTTACCTATAGCACTTTTAACCTGAACAGCTAAAACAACATTTTGATTTATTGATGCCAAGCTAACAGTTGCTTCCTGTAAATTAAATGATTTATCAGTTGATTTAAATGTATCTGAACGCATAATACTATATTCAACATCTTCAAGAATAAGTTCATTTTTAATGCGTAGTTGTTCAGGATCTTGAGATGCAAAATCCATACCATCGATACGATTTTGTCTATTATTAGCCCTTGTAATTAATTTAGCAAAATGTAGGTTATCTGAAATTTCAATAATTCTAATATTGATAGATACACAGCTTAAGTCGTGGTCGGGGTGAAACTCTTTAAATCTACCAATACTACTAATAGTTTGTGCCCCATTAATTACTGAAAAATTTTCTAATTTGAATGTACCAATATCTCTAGAGTTTCCCCCAACTGCCGTTTTTGAAATTTTATCAGCAATAACCGTTATGCCGTTATTTAAATACCAAAATAAATCAGGATTATCTTTAAGGGTGTTTTCAATCTCCTCATTTACATCAGTTCTACCTAATACCTTTCTAATATTTTTTTCAAAAATTTTATCCTTAAATTTAATCCACCAATCTGAAATTTCATTTGCGGAAATACTTCCATAGTATGCTTTACATGAGAATATCTCTTGATTATCGGTAGAAAGATCAGTTGAAATAACCCCCCAGTTTGATAATCCCATTTCTATATTTAATTGTTCTTGATTTTCCTGTCTTATCGATGTATGGATTTCACTTTGATTCATTCGTGAAAAGTTAATTAATCTTTCTGCATCATCATCGCCATTATTATTCATTTCTATAATGAAATCTTCAATTGGTCTTAAATTTTCATCAACCAGACTTGAGCTTTCATAAGTATCAATTAAAATTATTTCAAATTTTGTATCATAAGCATCAAAAGCAGAACTAATTGTTGAGCTTCGTTGTTTAATTTTGTCATTAAATTTATCAAAATTTAAGTCAAATAAATCTTTTATTCCTTGGTTAAATTTTAATAAATCACCTCTTGATGGTTCTCCTTTGCCACTTTTACTCCATTTAGACTGAACTATAAATAGTTTTTTTAATTTTTCAGAGTAGTAAATACCATCAATACCATTATCATCTGCAGCATCCACTACAGATAGAGCTGCTTCTTCAATAGAGCATTGTGAAAAATAATATATGGCGTATGCAGCTAAACATCTTGATAAGATTTTTACTTCTCGTTCTTTATCTGTTGGAGAGATATCGTCTAATTGAAGTTTATCTTCAAATAGTGTTTTCATCTTGTTGGCAATCTGATTAATATGTAAGGTACTCATCAATTAACCCTTTCTATGCAAAAAACTATAAGTTACAAAACCACCTTCAAATACTTCCCAGTATAACTCCCCTTCACCTTCGCCACCTGCTCGGGGCTACCTGAAGCAATAATCCTCCCACCACCATCGCCGCCTTCCGGCCCCAAGTCCACAATCCAATCCGCGGTTTTAATCACATCAAGATTATGCTCGATAATCACAATTGAGTTGCCTTTGCCTTTCAGACGGCCTATGACTTCCAGCAGCAGGGCGATGTCGGCGAAGTGCAGGCCGGTGGTGGGTTCGTCGAGGATATAGAGCGTTCTGCCGGTGTCGCGTTTGGACAGTTCCAAGGCGAGTTTGACGCGCTGGGCTTCGCCGCCAGAGAGGGTGGTGGCGGACTGGCCGAGGCGGATGTAGCCGAGGCCTACGTCCATCAGGGTTTGCAGTTTGCGCGATACGGTGGGGACGGCGTCGAAAAATTCGCGGGCTTCTTCGACGGTCATGTCGAGGACTTGGCTGATGTTTTTGCCTTTGTATTGGATTTCGAGGGTTTCGCGGTTGTAGCGTTTGCCGTGGCAGACTTCGCAGGGGACGTACACGTCGGGCAGGAAGTGCATTTCGACTTTAATTACGCCGTCGCCTTGGCAGGCTTCGCAGCGGCCGCCTTTGACGTTGAAGGAGAATCTGCCGACGTTGTAGCCGCGTTCGCGCGAGAGGGGTACGCCGGCGAAGAGTTCGCGGATGGGGGTGAACAGGCCGGTGTAGGTGGCGGGGTTGGAGCGCGGGGTGCGGCCGATGGGGGATTGGTCAACGTTGATGACTTTGTCGAGGTGTTCGAGGCCGCGGATGTCGTCGTATGGGGCGGGTTCTTCTTGGGCGCGGTTGAGTTCGCGGGCGGTGATTTTGGCGAGGGTGTCGTTAATCAGGGTGGATTTGCCGCTGCCGGATACGCCGGTGATGCAGGTAATCAAACCAAGCGGCAGTTCGAGGGTAACATTTTTGAGGTTGTTGCCGCGCGCGCCTTTGAGGACGAGCATCCGCTCGGGATTGACGGGCGTGCGTTCAGACGGTACGGCAATGGATTTTTTGCCGCTGAGGTATTGTCCGGTAACGGAATTTTCGCATTTGGCGACGTTTTCGGGCGTGTCGGCAATCAGTACGTTGCCGCCGTGTTCGCCTGCTCCGGGGCCCATATCGACGACGAAATCGGCTTCGCGGATGGCGTCTTCGTCGTGTTCGACCACAATCACGCTGTTGCCCAAATCGCGCAGGCGTTTGAGGGTGGCGAGCAGGCGGTCGTTGTCACGCTGATGCAGGCCGATGGAGGGTTCGTCCAAAACGTACATCACGCCGGTCAGGCCGCTGCCGATTTGGCTGGCGAGGCGGATGCGCTGTGCTTCGCCGCCGGAGAGGGTTTCGGCGGAGCGGGAGAGATTCAGGTAATCCAGCCCGACGTTAATCAGGAAGCCGAGCCGCTCGGTGATTTCTTTGAGGATTTTTTCGGCGATTTGTTTTTTGTTGCCGTCCAAATTCAGCGTTTCAAAGAATTGGTGGGTTTTGGTGAGCGGCCAGGCGGAGACTTCGTGCAAAGGTTCGCCGCTGACGTAAACGTAGCGGGCTTCTTTGCGCAAACGTGCGCCGCCGCAGCTCGGGCAGGCGCGGTGGTTTTGGTATTCGCGCAGTTTTTCGCGCACGGTTTCGCTGTCGGTTTCGCGGTAGCGGCGTTCGAGATTGGGGATGATGCCTTCGAAGGCGTGGCTGCGGTTGAAGGTGGTGCCGCGTTCGGACAGGTAAGTGAAATCAATCACTTCCTTTCCCGATCCATGCAGCACGACTTTTTTCACTTTTTCAGGTAGCGTTTCCCAAGCAGCCTGCACATCGAAACCGTAATGCCGTGCCAGCGACTGAATCATTTGGAAATAGAACTGGTTGCGCTTGTCCCAGCCGTCAATCGCGCCGGTTGCCAGCGACAATTCGGGATGGGCGACCACTTTTTTGGGGTCGAAGAAATTGGTGTTGCCCAAGCCGTCGCAAGTCGGGCAGGAGCCCATCGGGTTGTTGAACGAAAACAGGCGCGGCTCTAATTCGGGCAGGCTGTACGAACACACGGGGCAGGCGAAACGCGCGGAAAACCAATGCTCTTCGCCGCTGTCCATTTCCATCGCCAGCGCGCGCTCGTTGCCGTGGCGCAGCGCGGTTTCAAAACTTTCCGCCAGCCGCTGCTTGATGTCCGCCTTCACTTTCACGCGGTCGATGACCACATCGATATTGTGCTTGATGTTTTTTTCCAGCTTCGGCACTTCGTCAAGTTGATAAACTTCACCGTCCACGCGCACCCGTGCAAAGCCTTGCGCCTGCAAGTCGGCAAAGAAATCGACAAATTCGCCCTTACGCTCGCGCACCGCCGGCGCCAGAATCATCACGCGCGTATCTTCCGGCAGCTTCAACACGGCATCGACCATCTGCGATACGGTCTGGCTAGACAGCGGCAGATTGTGTTCGGGGCAATACGGCGTGCCGACGCGGGCGTACAAAAGGCGCAGGTAATCGTGGATTTCCGTTACCGTGCCGACAGTGGAACGCGGGTTGTGGCTGGTGGATTTTTGCTCAATGGAAATCGCGGGCGACAGGCCTTCGATCAAATCAACGTCGGGCTTGTCCATCATCTGCAAAAACTGCCGCGCATAGGCGGACAGGCTCTCGACATAACGGCGTTGACCTTCGGCATACAGCGTGTCAAACGCCAGCGACGACTTGCCGCTGCCCGACAGCCCTGTGACCACCACCAGCTTGTGGCGCGGAATGTCCAAATCGACGTTTTTCAAATTATGCGTGCGCGCGCCGCGGATGCGGATGGTGTCGTTGTCGTGTGAATGTTTGGGATGATGGTTGCACATGGTGTCAGGCCGTCTGAAAAATAAAATAAACGGCTATTGTAGCACTTTTCAAATGACAGACTGGATAGATAAAGCATTTGATATAAAAGAAACAAAGAGGCCGTCTGAAAATATGTTTTCAGACGGCCTTGATATAGATGGATTAGCTTATCAGTCGATTGTGCGGAGAATTTCGCGCAGGGCTTTTTGCCAGTCGGACGGTTTGATACCAAATTCGGTCTCGAGGCGTGAGCAATCCATGATGCTGTATGCAGGACGTGGAGCGGGCAGGGGGTATTGATCAGTGGTGATCGCGTTCAGTTCCGGAATGCGGAAGCTGTCGTCTAATTGGTGGGCCGTCTGAAAGATGGCTTTGGTAAATTCGTACCATGTTGCCGATTTATTGCCACAGTAATGGAAGATACCGCGTGGGGAAGTAGGCTGTTGCAATAAACTGATGATGGCATGAGCCAAGTCACCTGCATAAGTCGGGCAACCGGTTTGGTCATGAACGATGGAGAGGGAGTCACGCTCTTTAGCAAGGCGCAACATGGTTTTGACGAAATTGCTGCCGTATTCGCTAAACAGCCATGAAGTACGGACGATTGTACTTTCCGGATGCGCGGCTAAAGCCAAAAGCTCGCCTGCAACTTTGGATTGACCGTAAGTGCTGCGCGGATTGGTGTAGTCGGTTTCGCGGTAAGGGCGTTTGCCTTCGCCGTCGAATACATAATCAGTGGAAATATGAATAAAGCGCGCGTGTGCGGCGCGGGCGGCTGCGGCCAGGTTGTGAACAGCGGTTGCGTTGACGGCAAAAGCAGCCTCTGCGTTTTCTTCTGCTTTATCGACGGCAGTGTAAGCCGCGGCATTAACGATGGCATCTGGTTGGAAGTTTTTGATCATGTGATGCACGGCTTCGGTATCGGTAATGTCCAGCGAAGTAGAGTCGGTAGCAATCAGTTCCCAATCTTCGGGCAGGCGGTCGCGCAGACAGCGGGCAAGCTGGCCTTTGGCTCCGGTCAATAAAGTACGCATGGTTGAGTATCTCCTCTGATAGCTGTTAAATAGGTATTCGTGTCATTATAGTGTAAATACGACAAATTCACATTATTGACGTAGAACAAAATGCGGATGCGGCTGTATTTGGGCAAATTATCGATATCATCTATCCACAATAATAACCACTTATTGGTATTATGTTTGCTTACTATAACTATAGTTAAAGTTCAGCTTTCAACAAGATAGATAAAGGATCTATGCTGTTTGAGAGAGTGTGAATCAATGTTGATATTTTTATTGTTGCTAGGATAATGGAATTTAAAAACAGGCAAAACTCCGTCCTTTTGTCGGAAAATTCTACCGTTTGATATTTTTCAGTAAATATCTTGAAAAATATAACTAAAATAATATTTGAGCAAGGGCGGATTTGCTCGTTCCTCTAGCTCGATATCTTTATTAACCATTTTGGGAGTAATTATTATGGCAAGATCTTACAGCGGGCATCGTGGACCCCAGGCTAGTAAGCCTATCTGGACCCCAGGTAAGCCTTACTGCTCTTCTATTCCAGGGCAGTCCGACCCAGCTCACTTCTGCGGTTCATCAAAATCTTCTGGTTCTACCGGCAGCACCTCTAGAATTGGCAGCGTGCCGCCAATAGTTAATGTGGTACCTGGTTCACCTTACCACCCTTGGCACACCAAACCGAGCCATAAGCGTAGACGACCTCAACTAAAACCTGCGCCACAACCAGAACCGCAACCACAACCACAACCACAAAAACCTCAGCGTAAACCACCTCAACCAAAACCTGAGCCACAACCGCAACCAAAACCACAACCACAACCACAACCACAACCACAACCAAAACCACAACCAAAACCTGAGCCTAAGCCTAAGCCAGAGCTAAAACCAGACTGCAAAGACTGTGTTGACGACCATAACCAAGACAACTCATACGGTCACGAAGACAAAAACCCAGGTAATATCATCCGACCCAACGTTATCCGCGGTACTGATGCTAAAGATACCATTTATGGTACTGCTGGCGAAGACATCATCTTCGGTGGCAACGGCGCAGACGTAATCTACGCCGGTGCAGGTAACGACACCATTTACGGTGATGCCGACGGTGACTCTCTGTACGGTGAAGAAGGTAAAGACTACCTGCAAGGTGGTGACGGTAACGACTACCTGAACGGTGGTTCCGGTGCTGACATCATGCGCGGTGGCGACGGTAACGACGTTTATTTCGTTGACGATGCCGACGACCAAGTTATCGAGTACGGTAATCTGAACGGCGGTATCGATACTGTTCGTACAGTTATCGACTACACCTTGACTGATAACGTTGAAAACCTGTTTTTGCAAGGTATGCAAGACCTGAACGGTACCGGTAACTCTTTGAACAACAACATCGAAGGTAACGGCGGCAACAACCATCTGTACGGTTTGGCCGGCGATGACTGCCTGGTTGGTAAAGACGGTAACGACTACCTCGACGGCGGTGTCGGCAACGACATCCTGATCGGCGGTACCGGTAACGACACTTACTTCTTCGACAAAGGTTACGGTCACGACACTATCCGTGAGGAAAGCGGTAATGACACCCTGTTGTTCGGTAAAGGCATTGCAGCTTCCGACGTATTGCTGAGCAAATCAGGTGCTAACCTGACTGTTTCTGTCGGTTCTGACAGCATCACCATCGACGACTGGTTCACCGGTAACAATCACAAAGTTGAAAACTTCAAATTTGCTGACGGTAGCACTTACCAAGTAACCGGCCACGGTGACTACTACTCTCTGTCTGCTGTGAACCACATCCAAGAACAGACTCAAGTTTCTGGATGGTAATTTTCAGGGTTCTTCTCTGAAATCAACGGTTAAGGCCGTCTGAAACCAAAATATAAGGTTTCAGACGGCCTTTATTTCGTAAACAATCTGACGAAAAATTCCAAATTGGGCTAAAATGTCGCATTCTTCTGTCTATCTAAGAGATACCCGAAATGTCTGAAATCAGCTTGAAAAAAATCTACTCCGGCAAAGTACGCGATTTGTACGAAATTGACGATAAACGTATGTTGATGGTTGCTTCCGACCGACTGTCTGCATTCGATGTGATTTTGGATGACCCGATTCCGGGTAAAGGGGAGATTCTGACGCAGATTTCCAATTTTTGGTTTAAAAAACTGGCTCATATTATGCCTAACCACTTTACCGGCCATACCGTTTACGATGTTTTGCCTGAAAACGAAGCCAAAGTTTTAGAAAAACGCGCTGTCGTGGCTAAAAAACTCACTCCGGTGAAAGTGGAGGCTATTGTGCGCGGTTATCTGGCAGGCAGCGGTTGGAAAGATTATCAAAAGACAGGCTCTGTCTGCGGTATTCAACTGCCTGAAGGTATGCAGGAAGCGCAACAACTGCCTGAAGTGATTTTTACGCCATCGACCAAAGCTGAGGTTGGCGATCATGATGAAAACATTAGCTTTGAAGAATGCGAACGCATTATCGGAAAAGAATTGGCGGCGGAAGTACGCGCCAAAGCGATTCAGCTTTATACAGAAGCGGCCGAATATGCCAAATCTCGCGGTATTATTATTTGCGATACCAAGTTTGAATTTGGTTTGGATGAAGAAGGTACGCTGACTTTGATGGACGAAGTGTTGACGCCTGACTCCAGCCGTTTTTGGCCTGCCGACCAATATAAAGTCGGCACCAATCCTCCGTCTTTTGACAAACAATTTGTCCGCGACTGGCTGGAGCAAAGCGGTTGGAACAAAAAAGCGCCTGCGCCTAAAGTGCCTGCCGATGTAATTCAGAAAACAGTCGAAAAATATCAGGAAGCATTGACTTTGCTGACTCAGGATTAATTTTTAAGTTTGAAGGCCGTCTGAAAGAGATATGTTTCAGACGGCCTTTTTATTGTATCAATACTGGATTTTAAGGATGGTTGCCTTTATAATCGAGAGTTGTTTTCAGTGCCCTAAAAGGCCGTCTGAAAGCTTGTTTATAACCTGCCGCACGGTCTGAAACCCTAACTATGCACATTCGGATTTTAGTGTGCATTATTAGTGTTTTAGCAGTGCGGTATTTTGAAAGGAACAATAATGTTCAATAAACACGTTAAGACCTTCCAATACGGTAATCAAACCGTTACTTTGGAAACCGGCGAGATCGCTCGCCAAGCCGCTGCTGCCGTTAAAGTATCCATGGGCGACACCGTTGTTTTGGTTGCCGTTACTACCAACAAAGAAGTGAAAGAAGGCCAAGACTTCTTCCCTCTGACTGTCGATTACCTCGAGCGTACTTACGCAGCAGGTAAAATCCCCGGCGGTTTCTTCAAACGTGAAGGCAAACAAAGCGAAAAAGAAATCCTGACCAGCCGTCTGATCGACCGTCCGATTCGTCCTTTATTCCCTGAAGGTTTCTACCACGACATCCAAATCGTAGCGATGGTCGTGTCTGTTGACCCTGAAATCGATTCTGACATTCCTGCAATGTTGGGTGCATCTGCCGCGCTGGTGTTGAGCGGCGTACCGTTTGCCGGTCCGATTGGTGCGGCACGCGTGGGTTATGTAAACGGCGTGTACGTTTTGAACCCGACTAAAGCCGAATTGGCTAAATCACAATTAGACTTGGTTGTTGCCGGTACTTCTAAAGCCGTGTTGATGGTGGAATCCGAAGCCGACATCTTGTCTGAAGAAGTGATGCTGGGTGCGGTTGTTTACGGTCACGATCAAATGCAAGTGGCCATCAACGCCATCAATGAGTTTGCCGATGAAGTCAACCCGGAAGTTTGGGATTGGAAAGCACCTGAAACCAATGAAGAATTGGTTGCAAAAGTACGCGAAATTGCCGGTGAAACCATTAAAGAAGCGTTCAAAATCCGTCAAAAACAAGCGCGTTCTGCCAAATTGGATGAAGCTTGGAATGCAGTAAAAGATGCGCTGATTACCGAAGAAACCGATACTCTGGCTGCCAACGAAATCAAAGGCATTTTCAAACACTTGGAAGCCGATGTTGTCCGCAGCCAAATTTTGGACGGCCAGCCACGTATTGACGGTCGCGACACCCGTACCGTTCGTCCGCTGAACATTCAAACCGGCGTATTGCCGCGCACTCACGGTTCTGCACTGTTTACCCGTGGCGAAACCCAAGCTTTGGCGGTTGCAACTTTGGGTACTTCACGCGACGAGCAAATCATTGATGCGCTCTCCGGAGAATACACCGACCGCTTCATGCTGCACTACAACTTCCCTCCATACTCTACCGGTGAAGTGGGCCGCGTAGGTGCGCCAAAACGTCGTGAAATCGGTCACGGCCGCTTGGCTAAACGTGCGTTGTTGGCCGTATTGCCAGAACCTGAAGATTTCAGCTACACCATGCGCGTGGTTTCTGAAATTACCGAATCTAACGGCTCTTCCTCTATGGCTTCCGTCTGCGGCGGCTGCTTGAGCCTGTTGTCTGCCGGTGTGCCTTTGAAAGCACACGTTGCCGGTATCGCCATGGGTCTGATTTTGGACAACAACAAATTTGCCGTCCTGACCGACATCTTGGGCGACGAAGACCACTTGGGCGATATGGACTTTAAAGTAGCCGGTACAACTGAAGGTGTGACTGCGCTGCAAATGGACATCAAAATCCAAGGCATTACCAAAGAAATCATGCAAATCGCTTTGGCTCAAGCCAAAGAAGCACGTTTGCACATCTTGGATCAGATGAAAGCCGCCGTTGCAGGCCCGCAAGAGCTGTCTGCACACGCACCACGCTTGTTCACCATGAAAATCAACCAAGACAAAATCCGTGATGTGATTGGTAAAGGTGGCGAAACCATTCGTTCGATTACCGCTGAAACCGGTACTGAAATCAACATCGCTGAAGACGGCACCATCACAATCGCTGCGACTACTCAAGAAGCAGGCGATGCAGCGAAAAAACGCATCGAAGAAATCACTGCCGAAGTGGAAGTGGGCAAAGTGTACGAAGGTACTGTGGTTAAAATCCTCGACAACAACGTTGGCGCGATTGTCAGCGTGATGCCGGGTAAAGACGGTTTGGTACACATCAGCCAAATCGCCCACGAGCGCGTACGCAATGTCAGCGACTACCTGCAAGTAGGTCAGGTCGTAAATGTAAAAGCATTGGAAGTAGACGATCGCGGCCGCGTGCGCCTGTCTATCAAAGCTTTGCTGGAAGCACCTGCACGCGAAGAGAAAGCAGCCGAATAATCTGATTATTCAAGCTTGAAACAAAAGGCCGTCTGAAAATTTCAGACGGCCTTTTGTTTATTTAAAAGATGAGTATAAAAAACAGGTTTCGCCTTTACTTTGATAAAAGGGATTACTACAATGATTGCAATTTAATAAATATATTTATCTCTCAAGGAGTATGCAATGAATGCTACGCAATTAATCAGCCGGCTGACGCAAACCGTCGGTGAAAAATACATCATCACAGACCCGGCAAAAACTGAACAATACCGTCAAGGCTATCGTTTTGGCGAAGGCAAGGCGTTGGCGGTTGTCCGTCCGGGTACGGTGTTGGAAATGTGGCAAATCTTGCAGGCGTGTGTTGAGGCTGGTGTTATCGTGATTACGCAGGCCGCCAATACTGGCCTGACCGGCGGATCGACTCCTGACGGTAATGATTACGACCGCGATATCGTGATTGTGAATACCATGCGTCTGAACATCATTCAGCCGATTAACAATAACGAACAGGTTGTCTGCCTACCCGGTTCTACCCTGAATCAATTGGAGCTGCTGCTGAAACCTTTAGGCCGTGAGCCACACTCCGTGATCGGCTCGTCCTGTATCGGCGCATCTGTATTGGGTGGCGTATGTAATAACTCCGGCGGCGCTTTGGTACAGCGTGGCCCGGCTTATACGGAAATGGCTCTGTTTGCACAAATCAACGAAGAGGGCAAACTGGAGCTGGTCAACCATTTGGGCATTGATTTGGGCGAAACCCCTGAAGAAATTCTGACCAATCTGCAAGGTTTCCATTATCAGAAAAAAGACATTGTTCAAAATGCAGGCAAAGGGCATGACCATGCTTATTGCGATCATGTCCGCCAAGTGAATGAACCGACTGCCGCCCGTTTTAATGCCGACCCTGCGCGTCACTACGAAGCATCAGGTTGCGCGGGCAAGCTGATGGTGTT
>NZ_JBQCTZ010000055.1:0-19765 GCF_051963715.1 Neisseria sp. P0001.S005
GACGGGTTTCAGCAGCTTGTTGCAAAACAGAATAAGTCATGATCTTTTCCTTAAATTAATCTTTATCTTTACCAAAAGCGTTATCCAAAGCCCACGCTCCGCCGCCGGCTACTGCCAGATACAAAAACACGAAGCAGAACAAAACGGCAGATTCACCCTGGTTGGCCAATGGGAACAAAACATTACCAGAAGACGCGTGGGCCATAAAGTAGGCGGCTGCCATCTGACCGGACAAAACAAACGCGGCCGGACGGGTGAACAGGCCCAATATCAATAAGATACCGCCGACAATTTCCAAAATACCGGCCACCAGCATCAAGCCTTCAGGCGCGCCGCCCATGGACATCGGAAAACTGAAAAACTTGGCGGTACCATGCAGCAAAAACAGATACGCCGTAACAATACGCAAGACGGACAGTACAACCGGTTGGAATGATTTGAGGGCTAACATCTTAATAATCCTTATTTTAATGGCTACCTGAAAGAGGTAGGGAGCAATTTCAATAAGTGCAGTATAGATAATTCCCAGTAAGAGATATATACTCGAATTATTGATACAACGTTTCCTAATAAGAAATCATGGATACCCTATTCAGCCTAAAAGTTTTCCGCCAAGTTGTTCAAAGCGGCAGTTTTACCCGTGCTGCCGATCAGCTCGATATCTCCACCGCCATGGCCAGCAAACACGTCAGCCATCTGGAAAACACCATTCAAGCCAAGCTCTTACACCGCAACAGCCGCAACCTCCACCTGACCGAAGCAGGCGAAGAATACTACCGTCAATGCAGCTACGCGCTGGATACCTTGGACACCGCCGCCCAAAAAGCGGCAGGCGGTACCGACACGCCGCAAGGTATGTTGCGCGTTACCATGCCCCTGTGGTTTGCAGGCGGCAATATGAGCGCATGGTTGGCCGAATACCGCCAGCGTTATCCCAAAGTCACGCTCGACCTCGTCCTAGACAACCGCCATATCGACCTCATCGCCGAAGGTTTCGATCTTGCCTTGCGCGTTTCCAAAACTCCCTCCCCTTCGCTGATCGTCAAACCGCTGGCCAAAATCGAGTTCGTCCTGCTTGCTGCCCCCGACTATCTTGCCCGACACGGCACACCCGATACACCTGAAGCCGTCATGCAGCATCAAGCCATTCTGCCTTCCTATACCAGTCAACAAGACTGGGAAATTACCCACCGCACCACAGGAGAAAAAGCCATCCTCCACCTCTCCCCCGTTATCCGCAGCGACAACACGCTGATGATCCGCGAGCTGATTAAATCAGGTGCGGGCATAGGCTATCAGCCCCTTTGGGCAGTTCAGCAGGAATTGAAGGACGGCACATTGGTCCAACTCCTGCCCGATTACACCATCTGGACAGACCAACTGAACGCCACCTATGTCGACAGAGCCTTTCTCAGCGCGAAAGTGCGCAGCTTTATCGACTTTCTCAATGAAAAAATATCGGAAGGATAAACATCAAGGCCGTCTGAAACACTTTTCAGACGGCCTTTAATCAAAGCAACAATCCAATCAATAATTGGTCGAGCAGAACTGTTCACGTTTGTCCGCATCGGCGGCATAGCATGTCAAACCCATGCCTGACGCATTGCTGTTGTTCGCTTTCGCACCCGGTTTCTTGTTCACCAAAACCTTACCGTTTTTTCCGATTTCAACGGTTACGCCTTTGCCGTTTTTCAGCTTCCATTTCAACACTTGCGCCTCGGCACTTTGGCACTTGCTGACCGTACAGCCGCCTTCTGTCGCGACGTTGCCGTTTTTATAAATCACGCACTGCTGCTGGCTGTCGGTACAGGCCGCATACGCAGCAACGGAGAAACAGGAAATCAGCGCGGCAAACAAAACAGGTTTCATGGTTTGAACTCCTAAAGTTGTGATGATGGGTTTGTGATATTTGGAACTATACGCTTGTTTACATGTGCCTACTACAAAATGTATCGGTAAGATTCAATAGACGCATCACTATATCCACTCCACTAATTATCTAATTCACCCCATACGATAAAGGCCGTCTGAACATCACTTTTCAGACGGCCTTCAATTGGTTTTCTACCTTAACGCTTCAACTTCGCAAACGCATCCGCCATTGCCGAATTGGTTGGGGCTCGCTCGTTGCGTTGGGGTTTGCGGTCGCGGCGTTCTTGATGTCGGGTTTCAGACGGCCTGTTGCCTTTGGCTGTGCCACCCAGTTCGTCATCCAACCGCATAGTCAGCGCAATGCGTTTACGCGCAGCATCGACTTCCAGCACTTTTACTTTCACCACATCGCCGGCTTTCACCACTTCACGCGGGTCTTGGACGAACTTGTTGGACAGGGCGGAGATGTGCACCAAGCCGTCCTGATGGACGCCGATGTCCACGAACGCGCCGAAGTTGGCAACGTTGGAAACCACGCCTTCGAGTATCATGCCGACTTGCAAGTCGCTGATTTCATGGATACCTTCAGCGAATGAGGCCGTCTGAAACTCGCCGCGCGGGTCGCGGCCGGGTTTTTCCAGCTCGGACAGGATGTCCAGAATGGTCGGCAGGCCGAAGCGTTCGTCGGTAAAGTCGGACGCTTTGATTTGCTTCACGCGCTCGCGGTTGCCGATGAGTTCGGCGGCGGTAATGCCTTGTTGCGCCAGCATTTTGGCAACTACAGGATAGGCTTCGGGGTGGACGGCGCTCGCGTCCAACGGCTCTTTGCCGCCGTTAATCCGCAAAAAGCCTGCTGCCTGCTCGAAGGTTTTTTCGCCCAAACGCGGTACTTTCAGCAATTTTTTGCGGCTGTCGAACGCGCCGTTTTCATCGCGGTAGGCAACAATATTTTGGGCAAGGGTTTGATTCAAACCGGAAATCCGCGCCAAGAGCGGGGCGGAGGCGGTGTTCACATCCACGCCGACGGCGTTCACACAGTCTTCGACCACTGCATTCAGCGATTTGGCGAGCTGGCTTTGGTTCACGTCGTGCTGATACTGCCCCACGCCGATGGATTTGGGGTCGATTTTGACCAACTCGGCGAGCGGGTCTTGCAGCCTGCGGGCGATGGACACCGCGCCGCGCAGGGAAACGTCCAAGTCGGGGAACTCGCGCGCCGCCAGTTCGGACGCGGAATAAATCGATGCGCCGGCTTCGGAAACGACGATTTTGTGCAGCCCCATTTCGGGCATTCCGCGCACCAGTTCGCCCGCGATTTTGTCGGTTTCGCGGCTGGCAGTGCCGTTGCCGATGGCGATGAGTTTCACGCCGTGTTGTTTAATCAGGCGCGACAGCGTTGCCAACATATTGTTTTCTTGATGCAAATAGACGATGACCGTATCCAGCAACTTGCCCGTGTCGTCCACCACGGCGCATTTCACGCCGTTGCGGTAGCCGGGGTCGAGACCCAAAGTAGTTATCCGTCCGGCGGGCGCGGCGAGCAGCAAGTCTTTGAGATTGCGGGCGAACACGGTAATCGCGTCGGTATCAGCGGCTTCTTTCAGACGATTTAGTGCTTCAAGCTCCAACGACAAAAAGATTTTCGCGCGCCAAGTCAGGCGTACGGTATCGCGCAGCCATTTGTGGCCGTCTGAAACCTTAAAACGGCGGGCGATGATTTGCTCGTATTCGCTTTGCTGCGTAATCGGCGTGTCGTCGGGCTGGTATTTGAGCGCGATGTTCAACACGCCTTCGTTGCGGCCACGCAAAACCGCCAGCGCGCGGTGGCTGGGCATGGTGCGGATGGGTTCGCGGTGGTCGAAATAATCGCTGAATTTTTCGCCTTCGGTTTCTTTGCCTTCAACGACTTGCGCGTGGATTTCGGCTTCGTTCCACAGCTTGTCGCGCAGCGTGCCGATGAGTTCCGCGTCTTCGGCAAACTGCTCCATCAGAATCGCACGCGCGCCGTCCAGCGCGGCCTTGGTGTCGGGGACGTTTTCGTTCAGGTAGCCCTGCGCGGCGGCTTCCACGTCCTGCGGCTGCTCGGTAAGCAACACGTCCGCCAGCGGCTGCAAACCGTGTTCACGCGCGATTTGCGCTTTGGTACGGCGTTTGGGTTTATAGGGCAGATACAGGTCTTCCAGCGCGGTTTTGTTGTCGGCAGCTTCGATTTGCGCCCTGAGGTCGTCTGAAAGCTTGCCTTGCTCTTCAATACTTTTTAAAACAACGGCTTTGCGATCTTCCAATTCGCGCAGATATTGCAGCCGCTCGGCAAGCTGGCGCAGCTGCGTATCGTCCAGCCCACCCGTGGCTTCTTTACGGTAACGCGCGATAAAGGGTACGGTCGCGCCGTCGTCCAAAAGCTCAATGGCGGCATTGATTTGCGCGGTAGTGGCGGAGAGTTCTTGGGAGAGAATTTGAGTAATGTTCATCAATAGAATTCCAACGGACAGGCCGTCTGAAATTTCAGACGGCCTGATTTAAAAAACAATCGCTTTAAGGCAGCGAATTATAATATTCGTAGGCTTTGTCCATATCTTCAAACTGGTGCATATGCCCTTTTTCCAGCACCATCGCATTATCGCAATATTGCTTCATGGCGCTGTGGCTGTGCGACACCAAAATGATGGAACGGTCTTTGCGCTTTTCAAACAACTCGTACTTACATTTATCGGCAAAGCGCGAGTCGCCCACTGCAATCACTTCGTCAATCAAATAGCAGTCAAATTCTACAGCCAACGACAAAGCAAATGCCAAACGCGCCTTCATACCTGAAGAATAACGCTTAACCGGCTCGTAAAGATACTGACCCAGCTCGGAAAACTCTTCGGTAAAGTTCTTCACATAATCGATATCGACATTGTAGATCCGGCAGATGAAACGCAAATTGTCCATACCGGTCAGACTGCCTTGAAACGCACCGGAGAATGCCAAAGGCCAAGAAATACTCATCGTCCGCTTGATTTCGCCCGTGGTCGGCGGCTCAACGCCGCTAATCAAACGAATAAGCGTCGATTTACCTGCACCGTTGCGGCCGAGAATACCGATTTTCTCGCCCTTCTCCATTTTGAAGTTGATATCGTGCAAGACTGTCCGCCAACCTTGGCGGGTCAGATAGCGCTTGGAAACGTGTTCAACTGAAATCATTGCGGCTCAACCCCTTTGCTGAATCTCGCCACCATCGCCAAACCAAGCAGCAGCAAAACTAAATTACACAACAAAATATACCAAGGATTTTCGTAAGTCGTAACGCTGTTACCAAAATATCCGGCACGGAACATTTCTGTACCATGCACCATCGGAAGCATCAGCACATAGTGTTGCAACTGCTGAGGCAGGTTGTGTACGAAGAAAAACACGCCGGACAAAGGCATCATCACAAAACTGATGGTACTCCAAACCTTGCCAAACGGCTCAAAGTGAAATGCCACCGAACAGATGACCAGCCCCAATCCAACGGCAAACATAGCCATCAAAAGCCAAGCCAACAACATATAGAAAATATCTGCCGGTACATCAATCCAGCCGATGACGACCAATGCGAACATAATCACAACCTGCGCAATGGTGGCACCGGCAATCTCCAACAACATACGCGCAAAAATGGTATCTAAAACACGTACATTTCGGTGATACAGCAGGCTTGTATTGGCCGCAATCGAACCGATGGCGCGATTAGAGGCATTACGCCACATCATCATCATCGGATAGCCTGTCAGCGTGAAAGCCACGATATTCAAAGCCGACACGTTGTGCATGCGGAAAAACTTCCACATCAACACCATAACCAAAGTCAGCAGCAAAGGTTCGACAAATAACCACAAAAAACCAATGTTATTACGACCGTAGCGAGTAATAATTTCACGCATTAAGAGTGCGCCGATTACCCTTTTTTGGATAAGCAGCGACTCCAAAAACGATGTTTTATGTAGCTCTTTCATCAGTTTTTATGCTCACGGATACTTGCAGACAGCAACACAGCAATGCCATAGACAATCAAACCGATGACAAACGTTGCCACAATGTTGTACAGACGGTTTGGCTCATGCGCCAAGTCAGGTTTGTTCGGTTGGGAAATCACTTCCAAATACAATTGCTGACGATCTGCTTCCGCTTTTGCACTTTCCAAAGAAGTCATCGCTGCAGCCAATTGTTTCTCGGCCAATTCGTTTTCCAGATACACGCGCTGATATTCCGCCGCCTGATTGGACAACGAACCCTCGCCACCGCCGGAAATCGCTTTCATTTGTTGCGAGATTTCTTTACGCAAGCTCTTCTCGCGCGCAATCAAACCTGGAATTTGCGGGTTTTCAGGCGTAACAGCTTTTACCTGGTCAAGCTGGGTTTGAATGACAATCAACTCGTCCTGCAATTTAGACACCAAACCCATTTGCACATCGGATTGCGCCTTCAAGTCGAAAATACCGTTGGACACACGGAATTTTGTCAATTGGGCAGAAGCCTCTTTAACTTGTTCTTCAGCCGAATTGACCACTTCCTGAGCATAACGAATCGTATCCTGACGCGCACGTTCGTTCAGCTGGTTGATCAATACCTCACCCTGTTTGAGCAAAGCATCATTAATCTTTTGAGATTCACCGGCATTGAACGATGTAACGCTCAAATTGGAAATGCCTGAGACAGAGTCAAAATGGATGGATACCTTATCTCGGTAGTATTGATAAAACGCTTCATCCTCGCCACGTAGGCCAAAACCATTAAAACGGCTGAAGATGTCGCCTTCTTTTTCATAAAAATCACGAACGGGCATTTTCTTACGCAACGCGTCCAAAGCTGAACGCGACTGCATATATTCCTGCACGGTATAAATATCGTCTTGAGAACGAGAAAAACCAGACCCCTGCAAAATAGCGCCCAAACCGTTCAAAGACGATTGGCTCTTAGGAGAACGCACCACAAAGCTGGACTGGGATGTGAACTGATCAGAAGCAAATAGTCCGTAATACACACCGGAACACAAAGTCGGCACGATAACCGTTACCCAAAGCAGCGGATTAATCTTACGCAACCAAGACTTCTTGGCCTTTTCCTTTTCGGGAGCCGGTTGTTCCGGTTTCACATCCACATTTGTAGAAACTTGTTCAGACATTATTTTCCCCATTAATTCGTTAAATTATTAATACTGCTCGCACCGCTAACCACAGGCGAGAACACAAATGACAAGAACTTACGTACTTCAGCCAACGGCGCATTCGATACGTACACCACGTCCTTATCCTTCACAGGAAAACGCTGCATCCAAAACATAGAATTTGCATCTGTCAGATTCAAACGGTAAACCACAGGAATTTCCGCACGATCGCCATACCCTTTTTCTGCCCATTTAGATTGTTTTTCCGGCGGCAACTCAGACAAAGGCGCATAACGGAATACAAATACGCCGCGCGCATCTGCACTATAATCCTGCAGACCGCCCATACGTCCCACAGCCTCGGCCAAAGACAAGCCTTTCACAGAGAAACCGATCTGCTGTGCGCGACCGACTGCACCCATAGAAGTAAATGTGCTCGGATTTGTAATCATTGTGACTACATCACCGCGACGCAACAAAATATTTTGACGCGGATGCGCCACCAAATCTTCCAAAGCAATCGTTCTCACAACATTACCGCGTGTCAACTGTACGTTCGTATCTTGTACATTCGCAGTCGAACCGCCCACCGCAGCCACCGCATCCAACACACGCTCGCCTGCAGCCGTCAAAGGCATACGTACACTGTTACCCGCACGGATAACCGATACATTCGCCGCATTGTTTTGCACCATGCGCACCATTACCTGCGGCTGGTTCGCCATTTTTTTCAGACGGCCTTTAATAATGTTTTGCACCTGAACCGGTGTTTTACCGAGGACAGACACATCGCCGATAAACGGCACAGAAATCGTACCTGCAGAGCTGACCATCTGTTCAGGAAGCTTCGTTTGCTGCGCATTACCCGAACCGGTAGACGACAAAGCCCCGCCGAACAACACAGCCGGAGGAGCTTCCCAAATCGTAATGTCCAACATATCACCGACGTCAATGGCACCGACAGAAGCATAGCCCTCTCCCAGCTGGGCCAAGGATTGACCCACTTGAGCTTGATAAAGAGAAGCAGCCACATCAGCATTAACATCTACCAATTCCACATCGGGAATATTTGCTTCATTTTGTTGTCCCAAAGCAACAACTTTACCAGTACTTGGACCGGAAGCAGGAAGAAGACTACACGCCGACAATACTGTACTGAACATCAGCAACATCGCGCGCTGACCAAAAAATTTAGCTTTAAACACAGATAAAATCCTAATATACTTGGAATTCAATTCCATCATTATAACATCTGAAAATCAATTTAGGCCGTCTGAAAAACGACGTCCGATTTTTACCACATTGCAAAAATGAAACGACTTAAAAAAATAACTCTAAGACCAAGCATCCTCTTTGCTGGCCGCAATCTCCTCGCAAAGCATACCTCATTACAATTGTCGATGCGCCTCCTTGACTCGCCATTCCATTATTAAAAACCGGCAGTTTCAAAACGGTATGTAGCTTCGTTAAAAATAGCGAGACACTCCTTCCCCACAAATTTCATACCAAATAACGCTAAGCAGCCAGCTATTCCACCTATACCACATTGTAAAATATGTTATCATTATAGTAAATTCTCTGTATAACATATTAAATTTTTGGAAGAATTTGGTTAAATACTCTACTTTCGATACCAACAATTTCCCAAATAAGATCTCTTGATCTAAATAACTATTAAGACATTAATACGCATATTTAAACAATATTATTCACTAATTTATAAATTTGGATAACGTACAATGAATAGAAAACTTAGAAAACTTCTTCGTGACCCAAAACTCTTTTTTCGCGACATGTATGCCAAACGTGTAATGAAACTCAAAAAATACCTTCCCTTAAAATACGAAGGTAATAATCAATTTACAATCGTTTCAGCCGTTTATAACGTCGAAAAATACCTTGATGAATACTTTGACAGTATCGTCAAACAAAGCTTGGATTTCAAAAAACACATTCAAATCATTCTAGTGGATGATGGATCAACCGACCATTCGGCAGAAATCATCAAACGATGGCAAGCCAAGTTTCCCCGAAATATCCATTATTTTTACAAAGAAAATGGCGGCCAGGCCTCGGCACGCAATCTGGGTTTACAACATGTTGAAACCGAATGGGTAACATTCATAGATCCAGATGACTTTGTTTCTTCTGATTACTTCTACAAGACAGATAACTTCTTAAGTAATAATGCCAACATTAGCATAGTAGGTTGCCCATTAGTATTCTACTTTGAAGATAAAGACATGGTGAAAGATACACACCCCTTAAAATATCGTTTTGCTAAAGGGGATATTGTCCTTCCATTATCTAATCTAAAAGATCACCTACAATTATCTGCAAGTACTGCTTTTTTCAAAATTGATAATATCCGTAATGCACATATTTATTTTGATGAGGCAATGAAACCTAGCTTTGAAGATGCAAAATTTGTTACCGATTATATTCTAAATACTGATGCCTCAACTAATGCTGCTTTTCTGTCAAAAATCAGTTATTTTTATCGAAAACGTTCTGATGGTTCGTCCACGTTAGATGGAGCATGGAACAATCCATTACTATTTTCTAGGGTAATTGAAAAAGGCTGTATTGAAATTTTGAAAACAGCCAAAATGAAATTTGGAAAAGTCCCTGAGCATATTCAAAGAATCGTCCTATACCATATCATCTGGTATTTTGGTCGTATCGTAAATAAACCTGCAGCATTGTCACATCTAAACGAAGAGCAAAAAAAACATTTCGTTGCCTTATTACATGAAATGTTTTCATATATTGATGAAGCAACAATTCTTCGCTTTAATTTAGCAGGGACATGGTTTTTCCAAAAAGTAGCTCTGCTCGGTTTATTTAAAAATACAGCACCTAAGAATCAAATTGCTTATATTGAAGATTTTGATTTGAAAAAGAAACAGATTTTGGTGAAATATTTTTCAAATTTTCCAATTATCGAACAATGGGTAATCAATGGTAAGGAAATATTCCCTAAATACCAAAAAGAAGTTGTCTATGACTTTCTAGGCAGTTTATACACTAAAGAATACCGCACATGGCTTCCTTGTCACGACATGGGCGATTTAGAACTTTTTTTAGCCGGTAAAAGAGCCAAATTAACATTCTCAGGAAAACAATTTGACAAACTACCAATCGAAGCAGTATTCACTTCATTCAAACAAAAATCCACGGTTAAATCGAATGACTGGATTTTAATGGATAGGGACAATCAGGCCGATGATAATGCAGAACACTTATATCGTTATATTAGTGAAAATCATCCAGAACAAGATATTTATTTTGCCCTGAAAAAAACCTCCTCTGATTGGAAAAGGCTCGAACAAGATGGGTTTAATTTGCTTGAATTTGGCTCATCTGCATTTGAGAGTAAATTAAAAGACTGCGCAAAAATCATCAGTAGTCATGTTGATGGATATATCACACATTATTTCAAAGATAATTCCCTATTAGATAAAGACTACGTCTTTTTACAACATGGCATTACGAAAGATGATTTATCAGGTTGGTTAAATACCAAAAAAATTGCTTGTTTCGTTACAGCGACAAATCCAGAATACCATTCTATTGTGGACAATACGACTGCTTATAAATTTGGTAAAAAAGAAGTTAAACTGACAGGTTTCCCTCGTTATGACCGTTTACTTATCAATAACAATACCGAATCTAAGCAGATTTTAATTATGCCAACATGGCGTAGCTCCATTGTAGGCACATATATTTCAGGTACAGAACGAACAAGAAACCCTGATTTCATGAAAACTAACTATGCCAGACATTGGCATGGTTTCATGAATCACGCCATATTAAAAGAACTGAATGATCAAGGTTATCAAATCGTCTTTGCACCACATCCAAGTATTCAGGAATACATGGATGAGTTCACTGTACCTGACTTTATTAAAATCTATAGCTATTCAGAAGGTAACATCCAATCCGTCTTCCAAAATACTAGCATCTTGATTACAGACTATTCATCTGTTGCATTTGATGTAGCCTACTTGAATAAAGCTATTTTGTATTATCAATTCGATTATGATGAAGTATTCTCCAGTGGAAATCACACCTATCAAAAAGGTTATTTTGACTATAACCGAGATGGTTTTGGTGCAGTTGCTTATAATGAAACAGAACTTCTGGCAGCATTAAAAGATCTAGTAAACAATCAAGCTAAAGTACCTGATTTATATCAAAAACGTATCGACAAAACATTCCAATTTAGGGATTCGAATAATTGTGAGCGTGTCTATCAGTCTATTACAGCACTTGACCAACCTGACATTACAGATAATCTGCCTATTATTCAGAATATGATTACCCAAGCTGAGAAACTTCATGCATGGGACTTGGCAGCAACCCGTATCCAAACTCTGCTTAATACAGGCCGTCTGAATGCGGAAGAAACAGCTGATTATCGCCATCGCTATCTGAACGCTTTATTTGAAAGCAACCAGTTTGACACTTTGCAAAACCTGTTACCTGATTATCCCGATACCGCAGGTTACTGGCATGCGAAAATGGACTTATATATTGGTAATGCCGTTAAAGGGGCGGAATTTTTTGCTGAAAACGAGCATATAGGAACGCAAAATGATTTACTTGTCGCATTGCTTGCAGCCTCGTTTCATCAAGCAAAAAGGCCGTCTGAAAAACTGTTTGCCCGGATAGGTACAGACTTACCCGACTCATATCAACCTTTGTTAGCCGTAGCACAAAAACTATCGGAGCAGAATTATTTTGTAGCATTGGCTTTACTGAAAACGTATATTGATAGCTTGGACGATCGCACAAAAGGTTATCTCAAACCCGAGCTATTGGCTTCTTACCTCTGCATGAAACTTGGTAACTTACAAGGCGCGCATCAGTTTTTGGTTGCTTTTGAAAAACATACTCAGAATAATCCAAGTTGCCGTATCGCCATTGCAA
Source organism: Neisseria sp. P0001.S005 (assembly GCF_051963715.1). Classification (NCBI taxonomy): domain Bacteria; kingdom Pseudomonadati; phylum Pseudomonadota; class Betaproteobacteria; order Neisseriales; family Neisseriaceae; genus Neisseria; species Neisseria sp. P0001.S005. The sequence continues at coordinate 11,936 of NZ_JBQCTZ010000055.1, forward strand.
GACTGGCAAAATTACGCGGTGATTCTGAAAAACTATTTACCCAGCTTAACCGTGCCTTTGAAGAAAATCTGCTCTTAATTCCTGAAGATTTAACAGTCGATTATCTGAAAAAAATGTACGCTACCGGCAACACTGACGGCGAAGGATATCTATTGGCTCAACTGCGCCAAAAATATCCTGAGAATCCTTCTTTAGCCTTGTATGAAGCTGAAAAACTTGCCCAAAACCAAGATTGGGAGTCTGTCACCAAAATATTGGCTGATTTTGCACAAACCTCACCGGAAACGATGTATCTTTATACAACTTCTTTATGCCGTCTGAAAAACCATCAGGCAGCACAACGTTATTTTGACAGCCTCTCTCTACAAGACACAGCAGCATATTGGAAACTGGCAGCTGAAATAGCCGAAGCGAAAGGTGACAAGGCATTACAGGCTGAGTGTCTGAAAAAACAATTGGCTTGTTTAGAGTAATCTCAGTCTTATCTTAAAAAAGGCCGTCTGAAAACTTCTATGTTTTCAGACGGCCTTTACTGTTAAATTCACTAATCAAGTTCTACTGTTGAATTGATATAGGTAACATGATTCATTTCTGCCAAATCCTTACCTTCATCTATATCTGTGTATAAAACATTATTGCGTTCCCAAAATACATCTTTGCGTATGACTTTAGCCGGTACGCCTGCAATAACACAGTTATTAGGAAAATGTTTTTTCACTACCGAAAATGCACCAACAATACTACCGCTACCAATCTTTGTACCACCCCAAATTGTTGCGCCATAGGCTACCCACACTCTGTCTCCAATGGTAACGTCTTTAGAAACATTTAAACGTTTTCCAGTATGAACATCATAAATCGGGTGTGCATCATCAGTACGGATTTGATTATTAGTGGCAAACATACAATCTTCACCAATGGACAAGGTTGTATGTTCGGCAACAGTAATATAAACCGGATTGGTACTGGTGGTTTTACTGCCGATGTTAATCGTACAGCCTACTCCCAAACACCATTGGCCTTGCATAGAAACATTTTCTCCAATATAGACTTTACTGTCCTTGCCTAAAAATTCCAAAAATACATTACGCAAGTTTGCATTAGGGTGGATAACAACTTCATTCCCACCTCCTCCTAGAAATTGGAAATGACAGTTTCGCAGATTATCAGGTGCAGTAATTTTATTTCCGGAGGTGTCGATATAATTACCCGACATCACCTCTTTTTTGCAGCTGTTAACTACTGGCCGTTCAGAAAAATATTGTTCCGCACGTTCGGCCAATTTGATAAATACCGCACAGGTTTGGGCAAAATCCAAAGTACTGACATCATAAATGTATACATTATCCCCATCCTGCTTAGATAAGCTGAAGTTTGGAAACATTTCTCCGATATTATCTATCTCACTTTTATTACGATAAAACAGGAAAATCTTCTGCCAATCTAAATTTAAGCTGACAGAAAATGGTGTTTCACGGTCAGATTTGAAATTGCAGTACACATTCTGCTGATAATAAACATCAACAGACGTATTCTTTAATTTGATACTTTTAAGAATTTCTTGCTGAAATTCTTCAGCTGTTTTACCTAACATTACATTCCCCAAACATGATAAATATGGTTCAAATATTAAAAAAATAGACAGTAAATTTTAAACTTACTGTCTATTTACTTCGCATTTAGTTCAGATTAATGTCCGAATCAGTGATATGGATGTCCAACAGCAAATTATTGATAATGGTATTGGACAAGAATACTGTGTTGCCTGAAAAATCTATGTGCTTTTGAATTTTTTCAAAGTCAAACTCGCATAATACAACTGTAGGCAATGCTTCTTTCAGCTCTTTAATATCCGGGTAAAACTCTGATACCTTAGCCGATGAAATGACCACTTGATTTTCAAGGTTATGATCAATTACATCTGGTAGCTTTTTGAAAGTCTCCAAAATCGGCGTACGGATAGAATGCAGATACAATGGATCTTTGCCACCATAGTATTTATGGTTGCCCAAAAATGGGTCGATTGCAAAGGTTTTGTACCCACCAATTAAGCCGTGATATACCGCTCCTGTACCGCCTGATGATGCACCGCAAATGACTACGTTTTTCTTATCTACGCCATAAATATTCATCAGGCTCTTAATGAAACGCTGGATATTGTCTTCGATATTTTCATCAAACTTTGTATTCAACCCGTGACTGCCAAACGCGTCTGATACATCAGCCATACGGATGATATAAGTATTTGGCATAATGCTGTTGCTGATAAATGGAAATGGGTGGCTATAATAACGGTCAACCATATTCTCATTACTCTTATTGGTATAAGAGAACAATACCAATAGGTTTTTCTTGTTGGCACTCAATACTTTCGGTGCTTCAACAGTATAAATGACATTTTCCAACTCATGGAAAGAGTCTGGGAAATAAGCCAGAAGATCTTTATAACTGTGCTTGTTCACACGACGGAACACACTTACACCCATTTTGTGTTCAACAGCTAAAAAGCCTCTATTATTTAGCTCATAAACATAATCACTTAGTCCATGATTCCGAGCATAGCTTAGGAAAAACTCATTACTGTCACCTTTAACACCAATGTATTCAACTTCCGGCTTATCCAAATACTCGGCTAAATTAATGCCTTTATTTTTTTCAACATTCAGGATGTAGCACAGTTCGCTGCCAAGATAAATGGAAGTGACTTCTAAAATCTCACTAAATTTATCCTCGATTTTTGCCCAATCGGTTTCAGCAAATTTAAAAGACAATACTGTCTTTTCTTGATTAACCGATTGTGGGTAACTTCCATAAATTTCTGAAATATATTTCAGAAATTTATGGAAGCCGGAAATCTTAGAAATTTTGCTCTTATTACGCTCAATAAAGTTAAAGGTTTGTCCTACTGCCGTATAACTGACGCTGACAAAATAGTCGTTCAACAGAAAATCAAACACTATACTTTGATTGTTATAAATCCAAGCGTTAACCTTTTGAGGATCAATCTTGGCTTTTCGTAAGATGTTTTGCTGAATTTGATATAAATCCATTTTATAAACCCTGCTGATATTTTTCCAACAATGCTTTTTTGTCGGTTTTGTGGTTGGTGCTGACTGGAATTTCATCAATGTGAATAAATTCAGACGGCATCATGTAAGACGGTAAATTTTGTACTAATGCGTCTTTGATCGCCTGAGTATCGGCATTTTGCTTGGCTGTATAGAAACACACCAAACGCAATACTGCGCCTGTGTTGCGCTTCAAAGCCACTACTGCCACATTATCAAAGGCAAATTCCTTAAGGTTAAGGATTTTTTCTTCAATTTCTGAAAGTTCGATACGATAGCCATTGAGCTTAATCTGCTCGTCTTTACGGCCTTGTACATAGAACAATCCATTTTTTTCAAAACCGTAGTCACCTGTTTTATAAGTGCGGTTATCTGCACTGTGTACGACCAAGCGTTTAGCATTTTCAGTTTCGTTGTTCAGATAGCCACGCATTACATGATTACCGCTAATCCAAATCTCTTCGTCAACAATCTCTAATTTGGAATTAAGCACGGCAACGCCTACAGGCAACTCTTCTTCTGCCGCCAGCATATCAGGTGTAATATCAACGTAAGTTGTTGCTACAGTAGCTTCAGTCGGACCATAGGTATTGATAACGCGGACACCGGGAAATTTTTGAAAAATCATATTTACTACTGGTTTGCCAAGTTTTTCGCCACAGAACAAAAATTCTTTCAAACTCGGTAAAGTAGCCTGACTGCATTTAGGGTTAAGCAGCTGCTGCATGGCAAAAGAAGGCGTGGAAACCCAAGTAGTAATTTGTTGTTTGGCCAAAAAATCAATCCAGGTGGCAGGATTAGAAATAGCATCACGACTGTTCATGACAATGCAACCACCGTAAGCCAAGTTGCCAAAGATTTCGTACATTGACAAATCAAACGCAAACGGAGCCTGATTCATAAACACATTAGGTGCTGCTAAATTAAGCTGCTCTTTCATCCATTTCATCAGGTTGAATACAGCTTCACGACCGATTTGCACACCCTTAGGTGCGCCGGTTGTTCCTGAAGTAAACATGATGTAAGCCAAATCTTTTTCAGCCAGCTCTACTTCGTCGTCAGTCTGCTTTTCAAAAGTTTGCGTTGCCGAACGGTACACAAAGCGTGCTTTCGACAGTTGGCAGATATTGTTCAGACGGCTTTCAGGATAAATACTATCCACCGGAATAAAAGGGATTTTGTTTAATAAGCAGGCATAAATTGCCACTGCAAAATCAATTTCTTTATGGCCGTGCAACACCAAAGGAATGTTTTTGGTAATATCTGCTATGCTTTTGTAAGCCTCGATAAATGCGGCTATTTTTACGCGCAACTCTTCCCAAGAACATTCCTGAGTATCATTAACTAACGCTTTTCCCGAAGTTTGGCTGAAACGGTATTCCAAAAAATCATCAAGATTTTGGAATTCATTTAATTGTTTCATGATTTAGCCTTTGTAATTATTTTCAACATATTGAATGATATTGGCTGAGTTTGCCAAAATATCAACCAGTTGCTCAAACGGCAAATCAACATCAAATTTTTGCTTGATGGCCATAACCAAATCCATTGCGCTCACAGAATCAATAAGTCCTGTAGACAACAATTCTTCATTTGCTGACACTTGTTTTTGTGCAACTTGTGAAATCAATGCCAAAACTTCGTTAGATACTGACATGGTAAGATCCTTTTATTAAAATTGAAATGATAACGCTTTGCACCCTGTGCATAACACTGTGATTATCCCATATTTTTTTACTTTTCAGGTAACTAAATATACAATATCCAAATAAAGCAGTCCCTCTTTGACAACATTTACATCAAGTCAGCTGAAAGCGTTTGTATTTTCAGCCAACCGGTTTCACGACTTCCAAACACAATTTTAATTAAGGAAAACCAATGACTATTCTTATTACCGGCGGTACCGGTTTTATCGGTTCTCATACCGTTGTTTCCCTGCTGAAATCAGGCTTTAATGCCGTAATTTTGGACAATTTATGCAATTCGTCTGCCAACATCCTCCCGCGCTTGGAAAAGATTACCGGCAAGTCTGTGCCTTTTTACCAAGGGGATATCCGTGATCGTGAAGTGTTGCGTCAAATCTTTGCGGAACACGATATTGATGCCGTCATCCATTTTGCCGGCTTGAAGGCAGTCGGTGAAAGCGTGGCCGAACCAATGAAATACTATGACAACAATGTGTCGGGCAGTTTGGTTTTGGCTGAAGAAATGGCGCGTGCCGGTGTATTTAAGATTGTGTTCAGTTCATCGGCTACGGTTTACGGCGATCCGGGTAAAGTACCTTATACGGAAGATATGCAACCGGGAGATACGACCAGCCCCTACGGCACGTCTAAGTCTATGGTGGAGCGCATTTTGACGGATATCCAAAAGGCCGATCCGCGCTGGAGCGTGATTTTGTTGCGCTATTTCAACCCTATCGGTGCACATGAAAGCGGTTTGATCGGCGAGCAGCCAAACGGTATCCCAAACAATCTGCTGCCTTATATCTGCCAAGTGGCTTCAGGCAAGCTGCCGCAATTGTCGGTTTTCGGCGATGACTACCCTACCCCAGACGGTACGGGTATGCGCGACTATATCCATGTGATGGATTTGGCGGAAGGCCATGTGGCGGCGATGCAGGCGAAAAGTGATGTTTCGGGCGTACACCTGTTTAATTTGGGTTCAGGGCGTGCTTATTCGGTATTAGAAATCATCCGTGCTTTTGAGGCAGCCTCCGGTTTGACCATTCCGTTCCAAATCAAACCGCGTCGCGATGGCGATTTGGCCTGTTTCTACGCCGACCCTGCCTACACCAAAGCGCAGACCGGTTGGGAAACCAAACGCGATTTGGCGCAGATGATGGAAGACTCATGGCGTTGGGTCAGCAACAACCCAAATGGCTACAACGATTAAGTTGACTTAATACAGGCCGTCTGAAAGAGATGTTTTCAGACGGCCTCTTTATCTGAAAAACACACATTCTGTCTGCTATAATCCGTTTATATTATTTTGACTATCCTCTGAAACTTATGAAAAAAATCCTTGTTACCGGCGGCGCGGGCTTTATCGGTTCTGCCGTTGTCCGTCATATTATCCAAAACACCCAAGACTCTGTCGTCAATGTCGATAAACTGACTTATGCCGGCAATTTGGAATCTTTGACCGAGGTAGCCAATAATCCTCGCTATGCTTTTGAGCAAGTGGATATTTGCGACCGCGCAGAACTCGACCGCGTGTTTGCACAACACCAGCCTGATGCCGTGATGCACTTGGCTGCGGAAAGCCATGTCGACCGCTCTATCGATTCGGCAGGCGAGTTTATCCAAACCAATATCGTCGGTACATTCAATCTGCTTGAAGCGGCCCGCGCCTACTGGCAACAAATGCCGTCTGAAAAACGCGAAGCCTTCCGCTTCCACCATATTTCTACCGATGAAGTCTATGGCGATTTGCACGGTACGGACGATTTATTTACCGAGACCACGCCCTACGCGCCGTCCAGTCCCTACTCTGCTTCTAAAGCGTCCAGCGACCACCTCGTCCGCGCATGGTTGCGTACTTACGGTTTGCCGACCATTGTAACCAACTGTTCCAACAACTACGGTCCTTATCATTTCCCGGAAAAACTCATTCCGCTGATGATTCTGAACGCGCTCGACGGCAAACCGCTGCCCGTGTACGGCGACGGTATGCAAATCCGCGACTGGCTGTTTGTCGAAGACCACGCGCGCGCGCTGTATCAGGTTGTTACCGAAGGCGTTGTCGGCGAAACCTACAATATCGGCGGCCACAATGAAAAAGCCAATATTGAAGTTGTCAAAACCATCTGCGCCCTGCTGGAAGAGCTTGTTCCTGAAAAACCGGCCGGCGTGGCACGGTATGAAGATTTGATTACTTTCGTACAAGACCGCCCCGGCCATGACGTACGCTACGCCATTGACGCTGCCAAAATCGGCAGGGAACTGGGCTGGAAACCTCAGGAAACATTCGAATCCGGCATCCGCAAAACAGTGCAATGGTATTTGGACAACAAAACCTGGTGGCAAAACGTATTGAACGGTAGCTACCGTTTGGAACGTTTAGGCACTGGAAAATAAGTTTTCAGACGGCTTGTTCCCATATTAGGCCGTCTGAAAATCACGCAAACACACACTACTCAGGAGAAAACCCATGAAAGGCATTATCCTTGCCGGCGGCAGCGGCACTCGCCTCTACCCCATCACACGCGGCGTATCCAAACAGCTGCTGCCCGTGTACGACAAACCCATGATTTATTATCCCCTGTCCGTATTGATGCTGGCAGGAATCCGCGATATTTTGGTGATTACCACGCCCGAAGACAACGCCTCTTTCAAGCGCCTGCTCGGCGACGGCAGCGATTTCGGCATTTCCATCAGCTATGCCGTTCAACCCAGTCCGGACGGCTTGGCACAGGCATTTATCATCGGCGAAGAATTTATCGGCAACGACAATGTCTGCTTGGTTTTGGGCGACAATATTTTCTACGGCCAATCGTTTACGCAAACATTGAAACAGGCCGCCGCCAAGACCCACGGCGCAACCGTATTCGGCTATCAAGTCAAAGACCCCGAGCGTTTCGGCGTGGTTGAATTTGACGAAAACTTCAACGCCCTGTCTATCGAAGAGAAACCGCAACAGCCCAAATCCGATTGGGCGGTAACCGGCTTATACTTCTACGACCAACGCGTCGTCGAGTTCGCCAAACAAATCAAACCGTCCGCCCGCGGCGAATTGGAAATTTCCGACCTCAACCAAATGT
>NZ_JBQCTZ010000056.1:0-18962 GCF_051963715.1 Neisseria sp. P0001.S005
TACAGGGTGGCGTGCATGCCGCGTATCATCGGAACAAGGTGTGGCACGAAAATCAGGCCGTCTGAAACATGGTCTTGCAGTCCGGACAGGGTTTGTCGGATTTCAGGCAGATGGCGGTGGCCGCCGACGCCATAGGCTTTGAAGTTGTCGCCTGCTTCGCACAACAGGGCGTGGGTGCTGGCTTTGCGGCCTGCACCGGAAACACCGGATTTACAGTCGGCAATCAGAGGAGCGTTGGCTTTCAGACGGCCAGCCTGAAGCAGCGGCAATAAGGGCAGGGAAACGCAGGTAGGGTAACAACCTGGATTGGCCACCAGCATGGTTTTAGCGATGTCGTCTTTGTGAAGTTCGCACAAACCGTACACTGCTTGGGAAACGAGTTGCGGCGCGGCATGGGTCATTTTGTACCATTTTTCCCATGTGGGGATGTCGCGGATGCGGAAGTCGGCAGACAGGTCAATTACACGTACGCCTTTTTCCACAAGGGCCGGTGCTTCTTTCATGGCTACGCCGTTGGGCGTAGCGAAGAATACGAGGTCGCAACGGTCAAGTCCGGCATCCTCGGGCGTTTGGAATGAAAGGTCGTGAATGCCGCGCAGGCTGGGGAAGTAGTCGGCAACCGCAATACCGGCTTCGCTTCGGCTGGTGACGGCCGTGACTTCTGTGTTGGGGTGGCTGCTGAGCAGACGTAACAATTCAACGCCTGTGTAACCGGTTGCACCGACGATACCAATTTTAATTTTTGTGGTCATGGTGTGGCTCCTTTGTAGGGTAACAATGCGTTTGATTATATAGTAATTAATTGCCGTCGGTCAGCGGTGCTTGTGCCAAGCTTTGCAATAGAGGGTTAAACAGGCCGTCTGAAATATGGGATTGACGATATTGGAGAGAGGATTTCAGACGACCTAAAAGTTTGGGAAAACGTGGTTTGAGGTTTTATTTGACTATGGCTTTGAGATTGGCGTTTTTTATTTATAGTCAATCCCTTATAAAGATTATAGGCCTCATGTTTTTAAAACCTTTTATATTCCGTCTTTATCCTATTCATACAAACACAAAAAAAATGCCCCCGGGTTGGAGAACCGGAGGCAAGTATCCAAGGAGTAGCTCTCATCAATAAGAACTAGTTACTTGGTACTATATACCTTGTTGGGATCGAAAGCAAGCATTTTGCACATTTTAACATTTAAATAATTTTTCATTCAAATTCAGAGAGCTATCAAACAGGGCTTGAATCTTGGGTTGGTGGCTGATGCCGATGACCAAAGTATCGGGCAAATGTTGCTTGAGGGTCTGCATCAACATCAGGGCGGATTCATCATCGAGCTGGTTGGTGGCTTCATCTAGGAACAGGATTTGCGGTTTGTGCAGCAGTGTGCGGGCGAGGCTGAGGCGTTGCTGTTCGCCGCCGGAAAGGATGCCGTGCCATTCGTATGAAGTGTCCAAATCGTTCATCAACGTGTGCAACCTACCCGTGGGGCTGCTTAAGCCGACTTGTTCCAAAACGGTTTGAATCAAATGGTCGTCTTGGCAGGCCGTATAAGGGTAGCTGACAGTTTGACGCAATGTGTCCGCAGGCAGGTAAGGGCGTTGGGGAAGAAAGAGGAGGCTGCCGTCGAGGGCGAAGCTGCCTTGGTAATACGGCCACAAGCCTGCGAGGGTGCGCAACAGGGTGGATTTGCCGATGCCGCTTCTGCCTTCGAGCAATACCCATTCAGGGGCGTGGGCTTCGAGGTTGATGTCGGTGAGCAGGGGGCTGCCGGTTTGGGTGTGGACGGTGAGGTTTTGCAGGACGAGTATGCCGCTTTGGCGGTGGTTGTTTAAAGTCAGGGCGGGTGCTGGGCGGGCGGCGCTTCTGCCTTCCTGCTCTACTTGTTCCAATGCCGTCTGAAAACCGGAGAGGCGTTCGACGACTGCCGCCCATTCGATGAGGCGGCGGTAGGAGTCGGTAAACCAGCCGAAGCTGTCTTGGACGCGGGCAAACGATGTGCGGGTCTGCATCATGTCGCCGAAGGTCATGGTTTTGGCGAGGTACATGGGCAGGGTGGCGAGGATGGGGATGAAGATGCTGATGCGCACGTAGGTCGCCCAGAAGGTTTCTTGGCGGAATTCGCAGTTGGTGAGCCGCCGCCAGTTGTCGCGGATGCGGAGGTAACGCTGTTTCAGACGGCCTGTTTCGGCTTCGCCGCCGTTGTAGAAGGCGATTTGTTCGGCATGGTCGCGTACGCGTAAAAGGGCTGCGCGGTAGTCGGCTTCGCGATGCTGGCGGTCAATGTTGAGGTTTTTGAGTTTGCGGCCGACAAGATGGGCGATGACGGTGCTGAAGATGGAATAAATCAGTGCAACCCAAACAAGATAGCCGTAAACAGTAATGCTGTATCCGCCGATGTTGAAAGTCTGTACGCCGGAGAGCGTCCACAATACGGCGACAAACGCGCTGAATTTGGCAATATTATTGATGAAGGAGCGAAAGAGGCTGATGCTTTTGTCGGCAAGCAGGTAGATGTCTTCGGCGATACGTTGGTCGGGGTTGTCCGGTTCGCCTGTCAGGCGCAGGCGGTAGTGTTTGTGGCCTTCGAGCCAGTTTTTTTGAAATTGCTCGGTCAGATGGGTGCGCCAGCGGAAGATGAGGCGTTTTTGCAGCCAGTCGCCGCAGACGATGCAGCCGATAACCATCGCCATATAGCCGAGGTATTCGACAATGAGCGAAGGCATGGATGCGCCGTCAAACGCGGCCAGCGCGTCGTAGAAGCGTTTGTCCCACGCGGCAATCCAAACGCTGATGGTAATAGAGAATAGGGTAAACCCTATCAAAACGGCGAGCATCAGCCATTGGAGGCGACCGTGTGTCCCCGACCAAAAAGGGCGGGCAAGGTAAAAGAATTTTTTGAGCGTATTCATGATGAATGCTTGTAAATGTGCGTGATAGGCCGTCTGAAAACAGAATTTTGTTTTCAGACGGCCTTGTTTATAAGCAATGATTGGTTTTTATATGCTTTTGAAGAGTGGAGGGCAATCCACTCCCGATTTGCCGCTATTTTACATTTTCCATTTCAGGCTGAACACGGCATTGCGCGGTTCGCCGTAGAAGTTGCCGCTGTTGGCGGCACGGCTGTATTGGTTTTCGTAGTAGCGTTTGTCGGTCAGGTTGTTGACTGCCAGCCCCAGTTGCAGGTTTTTGCTCGGGCGGTATTGGACGTTGGTATTCCAAACCGTGTAGCCGCCTTGCTTGATGGAACCGTAGGAATTGGCGGTTTTGCTGCTGCTCTTTACCCCCAACCCGACCGTCCATTTGCCGTCATCAATCGGCAGGATATAGCTGGTGTAGAGGCGGAACATATGTTTCGGCGTATGGCTGCTGAAGTTGTAGCCTTTTCGGCGAGATTCAACATTGCCGGTAACGCTGTTGCGGTTGGTGCTGCGGTTGAAGGTGTAGCCTGCGTAAACTTGCCAACGGTCGGTCAGGCTGCCAGAGATTTCGGCGTCCAAGCCGCGGCTGCTTTGGTTGAGCGGTTCCCAATAGGCGTGCGGTTTGGCATTGACGCGTTGGTTGTTGTTGTCTTTGTCGGTGCGGTAGAGGGCGACGGAAGTATTCAGACGGCCTTCGTTCCATTCGCCTTTCCAGCCGAGTTCGTAGTTGCGTCCCATAATCGGAGGTAGCAGGTTGTCGTTGTAGTCGCGGTTCATCGTTTGTTTGAAGATGGATGTATAGGCGGCGTAAACGCTTTGTTTAGGTGTGATGTCGTAAGTGATGCCGGCATAAGGAACGAAGCGGTTGCGTTTGAGCGAGTCTGATGAACCTGCTACCCCGTCTTTGAGGTTGCGATCCCAATAGAAGTCGCGTTTCCAGCTGGTATAGCGTCCGCCTGCGATAATGTGTAGTTTGTCGGTAGGATTGATGCGCGCGCCCAAACCAAAGGCATGGGTAGTATAACGGCCGTCACCGCCACGGGCTTTGGCTGTGGCAGAATCCCAATCAGGTTTGGCTTTCTCGCTGCCGTTAAAGGCATCTGCGTCATAGGTACTGCTGTCATCAAACCAGCGGTTGCTTGAGTTCACGTTCTCTTTGGAATAGCTGTGCATGAAGAAGAGATCGTGATTTTGGCCGAAAGCAAAGATGCGGCCGGTCAGGTTGTTTTGGAAAGTGAACTGGCGGTTGCCTGCATCGTAACGGTCGAAGCTGTATGTGGTTCCCAGGCCGTCTGTACCGATGCCGTTACCTGTGCCACCCAGCGTGTAATATTCTTTTGAACTGGTGTTCTTACGCCAGTCCAACTTGCTGCTCAGTTTCCAGTTGTCGTTGAAATAATGTTCAAATTCGGTAAAAAGATTGTATTTTTTCAGGCGGGCTTCGTTCCAATCCGCACCAAGATAGCGGCTGCGTTTCCACTCTTTGCCGTCTGCACGCATCGGCAGGCCGTCAGGATCGGGTGTTTCGGTTTGGTTGAGATAGCTTGCGCCCCAGGTAAGTTTGCTGTTGTCGCCGATGTCTTTGTCCATCACGCCATACAGAAGGAGGTCGCGGCCGCCGGATTGGTCTTTGAAGGTTTTGTTGCTGCCTACCGAGCCGACAAAACGACCGCGCAGGCCGTGTTCTTGGCTTAAGGTGCCGGATGCATCAAAGGTGCTGTTTACTTTGCCCCATGAGTTTGCCATCAAATCGGCGGAAAGTTGGCGTTTTGCAGTCGGCTTTTTGCGGACGGCGTTTACCGTGCCGCCGGGTTCGTTGTTTGCCTGTGTCAAACCTGCCGCACCGCGCACCACTTCAATGTGGTCGTACATGGCCATATCGGTTGCACTGGTCGGGTCGCCGGCTGGGCCGCCTAAGCCGAATCCGCCGGGAGAGCCGAGTTGCGTGGCAATGCCGTCTTCTTCAAACTGTTCGATAAAATAGCCACGCGACATGAAATGCGTGCGTCCGCCGCTTTTGAAAACATTGATACCCGTAGCGTTTTGCAATGCACCTTCTAAGTCGGTAATGCCTTGGTCTTCAATTTGTTTTTTAGTAATAACGCTGACAGATTGGGGAATTTCCCGCGGAGAGAGCACCAGCCCTGTGGTTGAGCGCAGGGCGGATACTGTGTAGCTGTTTTGGCTTTCAGTGCGCAGGCTTTTGTTTTTACCCACTACGGTAACTTGTTCCACTTCAGCCTGTTGTACTTCTTCGGCAGCTTGTGCGGCTTGGGGCAATGCGGCAAGGCAGAGGGTAAGTGTGCTCAGTTTGAATAGTTTTTCAGAATGATGCATTTGATGAGGTCCTTGATAAAGAAAGGTCTGTTTGTTTTTAAATATTGGCGGCAATATCCGTTTAAATTGAGCCGTTGTTTTTTATAAGCCGTTTTGTTTTAAAAATTAAATATAAGTCTCCGAATCATTTTATTTGATTCAATTTCGATTTTGCCAAACCATCGGGTCAAAAAAAGGTTGCCGCCGGAAAGGGAGCCGTTGGCAACGAATGAAGGTTGTAATGCAATGAAAGCTAGATATAAGGGGTAGTGCCAAACTAGCCATAAAGAACTATATCGAAACTGTAAGAAAAAGCAATAACAAGTTATCTGTTACTTGCAAAGTTTTTTAAACAGCTTGTCCTAAATCAAATTTTTGAATCATGACTTGTTTAGTTGATGCAGGGATTGGTATTGGTAGCTCTAGTTGAATTGTTTACAGGCCGTCTGAAAATTGCCGGGGTTGTTCGGCTATAATGCTGTTTTGGTTTTTTAAGGCCTTTGCAAAAATACGGTTTCGTTGTTTTAGGCTGAATGTGTACCCGATATGTTTGTAAAGGTCTTGGGGTATGAGGAGAATGAGATGAAGAAAGTTTTGGTGTTGCAACATGGGGATTTGGGCGCTTGCGACTGGTCGGCATTTGGCGGTTTAGTGTCTGCGCCATCAGGGAAGTCGGTGTTGCGTGTGCCGGTTGATGATGATTTTGAATTGACGGACGATATGCGTGCGGCGTTGATTGCGCAGCAGATAGATGGTGCGGTGTTGCCGGATGTGGCTTTTGCTGATTTGGGACTGATTGTCAGCGATATGGATTCGACGCTGATTACGATTGAGTGTGTGGATGAGATTGCGGCCGGTGTCGGGCTGAAAGATGAGGTGGCAGCGATTACGGAGCAGTCGATGCGCGGCGAGCTGGACTTTGAGCAGTCTTTGCGTAAGCGTGTGGCTTTGCTGGCCGGTTTGGACGAGCGCGTGTTGGAAGAGGTGTACGAGAATGTGTTGCAGCTTTCGCCGGGTGCGGAATTTTTGTTGGCAGAGTGCAAACGGAATGATGTGAAGTTTATGCTGGTGTCGGGCGGGTTTACGTTCTTTACGGAACGCCTGCAACGGCGTTTGGGCTTGGATTTCCATTTTGCGAATGTGTTGGAAGTGGAAAACGGCAAGCTGACAGGCCGTCTGAAAGGGCGGATTATCGATGCGCAGGCTAAGACGGATTTGTTGCGTGAATACCGTGAGTGTCTGGGTTTGGCTTCGTGGCAGGTGGTGGCGATGGGTGATGGTGCGAACGATATTCCGATGATACGGGAGGCGGGATTCGGCATTGCTTATCGGGCGAAACCGAAAACCGAGGCGAATGCGGATGCGTGTGTGCGCTTTGGTGGTTTGGAGCGGATACGCGGTTGGTTTGCGTAAACCGTTTGAGGATGTTTGTCAGTCAGGCCGTCTGAACAATCGGGAAACCGGTTTTCAGACGGTCTGATGTTTTATAAGGCGATAAAACGGTAGCCTTCGGCATCAACTTCGAGAATGGAGGCGTAATTATCGCGCCAGTCGCCGAGTACAATGCGGGTGTAATCGGCGTTGCGATGGATGTTTTCGCGGTGGGTATGGCCGTGGATGAGCAGGGGCGTGTGGAAGCGTTGGACGGTTTCGTGGGTAAAGGCTGGATTGACGTCCATGATGTCGGCGGTTTTGTGTTGTTTGTCCTGTTTGCTCTGCTTGCGGATTTTGGTGGCAATGTTCAGTCGGAGCGTGAGCGGCAGGAGCAGGAACAGGCGTTGCAGCCATTTTTGATGGACGGTACGGCGGAATTTTTGATAAGAATGGTCGTCGGTGCAGAGGGTGTCGCCGTGACAGAGTAGGGTGGGTGTGCCGAACAGGTCGATAACGGCGTACTCGGGCAGTAAGGTCATGCCGGTATCGCGGGCGAAGGTTTTGCCGATGAGGAAGTCGCGGTTGCCATGGATGAAATAGCAGGCAATGCTACGCTTGGTTAGGCTGAGGATGGTTTGTTTGATGGTTTGAACCAAAGGGCTGTTTTCGTCATCGCCGATCCAAAAATCGAAAAGGTCGCCAAGAATGTATACGGCTTGGGCGTGAACGGCTTTTTCTTGGATAAATTTTTGGAAGAGTGCGGTCAGCTGAGGATGGGATTCGCTCAGGTGCAAATCGGCGATGAAGTAAATCGGCATGATGATGTGGGACGTGTGGGAAGGGTTTTATTATAACTTGGGTTGTCGCTTTTGGATTTGGGCTTGGTGTTTTTCGTTTGTAATGCGGTGATTTTATTGTTTTGATTTGGTGTGATAAAGGCCGTCTGAAACATCTTTTCAGACGGCCTTTGTGGTTTATTGGGCTTTGCCCTGATAGGTGATTTGTTTCAGCGTCTCTTCTTGGTACAAGTCGCTGATGGGGACGGTATAGAAGAATTCGTTGCTGCGGACAAAGCGGTTGACCAAGTCTTTGTCGAGATGGAGGACGTGGTGTCGCAGTTTATTTAAGCCTTTGAATATCATGGTGCTCCAACGCATATAGCCGTCTGAATTAGGACGGATGTCGTTCATGGCGTCAAGGGCGAGAAGTTTGCGGTTTTGCTCTTCTTTATCCAAGGGATGGGAATAGATGCTTTGGAAGTAAAACGGTTGCTCGGAGGATGGCGGCAGGCTGAGGGAGGAACCTACTTTACCGATAGGGAAGTCGTCGCTCAGATAATGTATGGTGTGTAAAAACAGATTGCCGCGGCGGTAATCGATTTTGCGCAGGGCTTCGATGGCGGCCAGAGCAGTATGTTGGTGGTCGGGATGCACATCGATATTGGGAGACGGCGTCACGATAATATCCGGCTGGAACGTTTCTATCAGATAGCCAAGGTTGTCCACCAAGCTGTTCCAAGTCGAGCCGGGCTTGAGATGTTTCGCCAATGGGGAGGTATTGGCACTGCGGAAAATATCGACATCGGTCGTATCGATTTTGGTCGATTTAATCTCTTTTTCCGGATTTTGGCGCATGGCGGTCAATGTGCTGTCGAAGTAGCCCAGTTGCAGGATGTTTTCAGACGGCACACCGGCCAAAATGGGCACGGTCAGGCTGTTCCAAACGCGCATCCTGCCTTTTTGCAGATATTGTGCCTGAGTGTCGCAGTCGCATGTGCTGTAAAGATTGCCATAGTGGAAGCTGCCGCCTTCGCTGGCAGTTAAGGTGCAGATCATTGAATTGGCGGCGTGTTTTTCATACAAACCGTATGCGCTTAATTCGGCATCGTCAGCATGAGGCGCGAGGACAAGGATTTTTTTGCCGTCGAGGTTTTCACGCGGATAAACAGAGAGTTCGATTTCTTGATCAGGCAAGGATAGGTATTTGCCTTCCAAGCGGATGGTTTTGTCGTTGTCAGAGAAGGTATCACTCAGATTGATATAGCGCACGCCTTTTGCGCCGTATTCGAAATATTGCTTCCATTTTCCCTTAGATGAAATGGTTTCAACAAAAGGCAATACCAGCAATCCTGCCCAAGTGGATTTGATACGGAGTTTGGCAATAACGGTATCTTGCCCGCGGATAGTGGCGGGCAAAGTCAGGCTGCCACCCTTGAGGGTAGCATGCGCGGTAGAGGGGAGGGAGGGATAGTTATAGTCTTGGTGTGTGTTGTAGGCAAACTGTTTTTTATGAACAATTGAAGTAATAATAAACAATGTAACAAAAAAAGTCAGTATCAGCCCCGTTAGTATTAGAAACATTGTCAGGTTCCTTTATTGTATAACAGCTATGATATTGCTTGCGAAGACTATTTGTTTGTTTTTATTACAAACGGTTAATTTTCACACTCTAACGTCATTAAAGTAAACGTTTAAAATAAAACAGTTTGCGGTTGATTATATATATATAAACGACCAAAATGTAGAAAGGCCGTCTGAAAAATTTGAAAGAAATTTCAAATTTTTCAGACGGCCTTGATATTTTAAAGGTTAAGCCGGTAAATTATGCTTCTTTTGT
The DNA here is from genome assembly GCF_051963715.1 of Neisseria sp. P0001.S005. Classification (NCBI taxonomy): domain Bacteria; kingdom Pseudomonadati; phylum Pseudomonadota; class Betaproteobacteria; order Neisseriales; family Neisseriaceae; genus Neisseria; species Neisseria sp. P0001.S005. The sequence continues at coordinate 9,217 of NZ_JBQCTZ010000056.1, forward strand.
TTCAACTGCTTTCTGACGCAGGCGCAAGCTCAATTCGCGCAACTGTTTGTCGTCCACCGCATTTGGCGCGTTGGTCAACAGGCATTGGGCGCGTTGGGTTTTCGGGAAGGCAATCACGTCGCGGATGGATTCGGCGCCGGTCATCAGCGTCACCAGACGGTCAAGGCCGAACGCCAAACCGCCGTGCGGAGGCGCGCCGAATTTCAGGTTGTCCAAGAGGAAGCCGAATTTTTCCTGTTGCTCTTCGGGGCTGATTTTCAGTGCGGCGAACACTTTTTCCTGTACGTCGGCACGGTGGATACGGATAGAGCCGCCGCCGATTTCCCAGCCGTTTAACACCATATCGTAGGCGCGTGCCAGGCAGTTTTCAGGATCGGTCGCCATCAGGTCTTCATGACCGGGCTTGGGCGAGGTGAACGGATGGTGCATGGCTGCCCAGCGGTCGCCGTCTTCGTCGTATTCGAACATCGGGAAATCCACCACCCACAGCGGTTTCCATTCGTCCACGAAGTAGCCGTTTTCCGCGCCGTGTTCCAAGCCGACTTTGATACGCAGTGCGCCGATGGCTTCGTTCACGACTTTGGCTTTGTCTGCGCCGAAGAAGATGATGTCGCCGTTTTGCGCGCCAGTACGTGCAATGATTTCTTTCAGGGCGTTTTCAGACAGGAATTTCACGATTGGAGATTGCAGGCCGCTGTCTTCGCCGTTGGAAAGGTTGCTGACATCGTTCACTTTGATGTACGCCAAACCTTTCGCGCCGTAGATGCCGACAAATTTGGTGTATTCGTCGATTTCTTTGCGGCTGAATTTCGCGCCGTTCGGTACGCGCAGGGCAACCACGCGACCGCCTTTCATGTCGGCTGCGCCACGGAAGACTTTGAATTCTTCCGTTTTCATCAGGTCGGTCAGCTCGGTGAATTTCAGGCTGATGCGCATATCGGGTTTGTCGGAGCCGTAGTAGAACATGGCTTCCGAGTAAGGCATACGCGGGAAATCGCCCAAATCCACGCCCAGCGCGTCTTGGAAGACTTGTTTTGCCATGCCTTCGGTGATGTCCATGATTTCATCCTCGTTCAAGAACGAGGTTTCCAAGTCGATTTGGGTGAATTCGGGCTGGCGGTCGGCACGCAGGTCTTCGTCGCGGAAGCACTTGGTGATTTGGTAGTAACGGTCGAAACCTGCCACCATCAACAGTTGTTTGAACAATTGCGGCGATTGCGGCAGAGCGAAAAACTCACCCGGATGAACGCGGCTCGGCACGAGATAGTCGCGCGCGCCTTCAGGCGTGGAGCGGGTCAGCATCGGCGTTTCGATGTCGATGAAGCCTTGCGCATCCAAATAACGGCGAACACCCATAGCGACTTGATAACGCAGGCGCAGGTTGCGCTGCATCACCGGACGGCGCAGGTCGATAACGCGGTTGGTCAGGCGCACGTTTTCGCTGATGTTTTCGTCGTCAATTTGGAACGGCGGCGTCGCAGCGGCGTTCAACACTTCGATTTCTTTGGCAAGGATTTCGATTTTGCCGGAAATCATTTTGTCGTTGGTCGTACCTTCGGGACGGTTACGCACACGGCCGGTAATGCTCAAAACGTATTCGTTGCGGGCGGAATCGGCAGTGGCAAACGCTTCGGGCGTATCGGGGTCAATTACGACTTGGACGATGCCTTCGCGGTCGCGCAAGTCGATAAAAATCACACCGCCGTGGTCGCGCCGGCGGTGTACCCAGCCTTTGACGGTTACGGTTTGGTCTAAATATTGCTCGCTGATTAGGCCGCAATAGTTGGTACGCATAAAATCACCTTTTTATATTGTTCAATTTGAAAAAGAAGGAAAGGCCGTCTGAAAAAAGAAGACCTTAATTGTTATGTTCGGTATCACCGTCTTCAGACGGCTTTTGGGCGGGTAGGACTTTAACCGGTAAGTCGTCCGGCATTACCATGCCCAGCGAAATTACATATTTCAATGCCTGATCCACACTCATGTTCAGCTCGCGAACGTCGCTTTTTTTAACCATGATGTAATAGCCGCCAGTCGGGTTGGGCGTGGTTGGGACGTAAACGGAAATATAGTCGTCATCTTGCGGCAGGCTGCCTTTGAGTTTGTCGGGGATATAGCCAGAAACAAAGGCTATCGTCCAAATGCCCGGTTGCGGAAAGGGAACCAGTACGGGGGTTTTGAACGAGCGACTGCTGTCGGAGAGCAGGGATTCGGAAACTTTTTTAACGCTGGAGTAGATGGATTTGACGACGGGAATGCGTCCCAAAAGGCTGTCCCATGCGCCGAGAATCCTTCTGCCTAAAACGTTGGCGGCAAATACGCCGGTAACGAACAAGACGACGGTGGCGGCAACAATGCCCAAACCGGGTATGTTGAATCCCCAGAAATGCTGGGGCTGCCAGCTTTCCGGCAATAGGCTGATCAGCCTGTCGGCGGCGGATATAATGTAGGTCATCGCCCAGATGGTTACGGCAATCGGCAACCAAACCAGTACGCCTGTAATCAGGTATTTCTTTAAAGCCTTGGCGATTTTTCCGCTTTCGGCTGCGGCTTCTGTCATCTTTGTTTCATTCCGGCAAGTTTTGCCCAAACTTTGCATTATACGCGTTTGGGCGCTAGGAAACGAGTATTTTAAACGAATGGCTTGTTTTGTTTTATTGTTTCAGACGGCCACCTTGATTGCACAGGCCGTCTGAAACAATATGGGGGAATTAGATTCCGTCCCAGTCGTTGAACATCAGGCCGAAGCCGATGCCGTTTTGTTTGTGGTTGTAGTCAATCAGGCTTTCGCCGTAGCCGTGGAAACCGCGGACAACGCCTTTGAGTTTGCCTTTAATTGGGAAGGTATAAGCAGCTTCAACGGCACCACGTCCGCTTTTCGGGTTGTAACGCAGGACGGAATAAACATTTTGTTTGTCATTGAGGCGGTATTGGACTTTCAAGTCGCCGTAGCCCATGTATTTGTTGATGTCCGGATTGTCGTCGTCATCTCCTTTTTGGTCGAAGGCGCGCATCCAAACTCTAGGAATGACGGTCAGCTTGCCCCATTCCATGCCAGCCATGGCGTAAACGCGGTTCCATGAGCGGGATTCGGGGCGGCTTTGACCGTTGGACTGGTGAACAAAACCTGCGCCAACCATACGCAGTTTGCCGCCGAAAGGCAGGTCTGCTTTAACGGGTTGGGTAATGAAGATTTCGGGCTCGTAGTCGGTATTGCGGAACGGAGCGGATTTGCGGCCTTGGTTGAAGATTTGCCAGTCGGATTTTTGGGTGTAGCCAAACCATACGTCGGCACGGGTTTTGAATAAATCTTCAGCAATCTTGCTTTTGAAGGAAACCTGCATTTTGGTTTCGAGGCGTTTCTGCTCGCTGAATTTTTCCTGCGTGGTTACGCCGCGACTGGGGGATTCCGGGTAGTAGTTGGGGCTGCTGTTGTACCAAACGGGCATGAGGTACATAGGGTTGTGCTCGCGTACGCTCAACAGGCCGCGTATGTCGTTTTTATCCAAATCGTACATCAGGCTTAAAGGCGTGTAGCTGTCGGCAGTTTCGCTTAATACGTCGTCTGAAATATTCGGATGGGTAGGGTTGTCGAATACGATGGCAGCTTCTTTTTTCTCAATGCTCTTACGGACGCTTTGTTCGAGGTCAACCGGTGTTTTGGCGGTTTCGGTTTGCGCTTGCGGCAGTGGGGATTGAGGGGGAAGTTGCGCCGAGTAGATGTTGTCGTAACACGCCAAACGGGTGGCGTTGTCTTGAATGGTGGTGCAGTGTAGGGCGGCGGTATCGGCGGCGGCCAGTGGGGCGGCGGCAATGAATCCGATACTTAGGGAATGTTTCAACATCTTGTTCATGAGAGTTTCCGTTGTTTTTCAGACGGCCTGATGAAAGGGTAAATGGGTTTATTTAGTCGGTTTGGAGTGTTAATACGGCAATGCCCCTGAAAGGCAAGACCTCAGGGGCATCGTATCAGCTCGATTATCCTGCTTTGGTTGTCAGGATTTCCGGCATCTGCGTCAGTATTAAGCCAAAGCTTTTACTTTAGCAGACAGACGACTTTTATGACGGGCTGCTTTGTTTTTGTGGAATACGCCTTTGTCAGCGATGCGGTCGATGACTTTAACGGATTCTTGGTAAACTGCTTGAGCAGCAGCTTTGTCGCCGGCTTCAACTGCTTTCAACACTTTTTTCACAGCGGTACGGAATGCAGTACGCAGGCTGGCGTTGTGGGCGCGTTGTTTAACCGACTGGCGGGCACGTTTGCGGGCTTGTGCGCTGTTTGCCATATTGAATATCTCCTGAAAAATAAATTCTGTAAACGCGCAATTTTAAAGACAGATTTCCTTGTGTGCAAGCTTTTTCTCTATAAACGCGCGCAAATCAGCCGTATTTTGCCCAAAAACGACAACCGGTGCAACGCTTTTGGGAAAAAGATGATGTTGCTTTGCCTTATTTCAATAAAAATCAGATGGATATTGCTTTTCGTTTGCTTACGTTTCCATTACAATAGCCTAACTCTGCGCCGGGGTGTTTATGGGGTGCAGGGTTTCTTATTTATTGACATCAACCACTCTTTCATCAGGAATCTGCCCGTATGAAAAAATCTGTATTAGCCGTATTGGCCGCATTGTCTTTGGCCGCGTGCGGCGGTGGCGAGAAAAAAGCCGAGCAACCTCAAGCAGGCAGCGCGCCTGCTGCCAATGCCGAGGCAGCCGCTACCGATACTTTGAATATTTACAACTGGTCAAACTACGTTGACGAAAGTACAGTCGAAGACTTCAAAAAAGCCAACAATTTGAAGCTGACTTACGATTTGTATGAAAACAACGAAACGCTGGAAGCCAAAATGCTGACCGGCAAATCCGGCTATGACTTGGTTGTGCCCGGTATTGCCTTCCTGCCGCGCCAAATTGAGGCAGGCGCATACCAAAAAATCAATAAGGATCTGATTCCGAACTATAAAAACATCGACCCTGAATTGCTGAAGATGTTGGAAACCGCCGACCCGGGCAATCAATACGCCGTGCCTTACTTCTCCGGCGTGAACACTTTGGCGATTACGGCGAAGGGTAAAGAGCTTTTGGGCGGCAAGCTGCCTGAAAACGGCTGGGATTTGCTGTTTAAACCTGAATACACCAACAAGCTAAAATCTTGCGGCATCGCTTTGTGGGATACCCCGAGCGAAATGTTTCCAATTTTGTTGAACTACTTGGGTAAAGATCCTAAAGGCTCGAATCCTGAAGATTTGAAAGCGGCGGCAGAAGTTTTGAAAACCATCCGTCCTGACGTGAAGCGTTTCAGTCCTTCCATCATTGACGAATTGGCGCGCGGCGACATCTGCTTGGCGGCAGGTAACGGCGGCGATTTGAACTTGGCCAAAGCGCGTTCTGAAGAAGTGAAAAACAATGTCGGCATCGAAGTGTTGACTCCGAAAGGCATGGGCTTCTGGATCGAATCTTGGCTGATTCCGGCCGATGCGAAAAACGTCGTCAATGCCCACAAGTACATCAACTACACGCTGGATCCCGAAGTGGCTGCGAAAAACGGTATCGCCGTAACCTTCGCGCCGGCCAGCAAACCTGCACGCGAAAAAATGCCTGCCGAGTTGGTGAACACACGTTCTATTTTCCCGAACGAGCAAGATATGAAAGACGGTTTCGTCATGCCTCAAATGAGCGCAGATGCGAAAAAACTGTCTGTCAACTTGTGGCAAAAAATCAAAGTCGGTTCAAATTAATATTGAGCTGATTGTTTGAAGCGAAGGCCGTCTGAAATTTTTCAGACGGCCTTTTTTGATTTCCCAATCTTTATCGTTTCAAAGCCAAAGTCAATACGCCTGCGGTTACCAAGCCTAAGCCTACCCACTCCTGCGTGCTTGGCCGTTCGTCTAAGAAAACGACGGCCATCAGGGCGACTAAGACTAGGCTGAATTTGTCGACGGGTGCGACTTGCGAGGCGTTACCCAGTTGCAGGGCTTTGAAGTAGGCGAGCCAAGAAGCGCCGGTGGCGAGGCCGGATAGGATGAGGAATGTCCAGTTGCGGCCGGTAAAGCCGTTCACGCCCTGCCATTTGCCGGTGTAAGTTAAAAACAATACTAAAGCGGCGAGGATGACCAAGGTGCGGATAAAGGTGGCGAAATCTGAATCTATGCCCTGTAAACCCATTTTGGCGAAAATGGCAGTCAATGAGGCGAAGCCTGCCGATGCCAATGCCCAAAACAGCCATGCGTTGCTGCTCATGTTTTATTCCTTTGTTTCAAATTGTTGACAATATGAATCCGCTTGTTGATGAAATATCGAAATTTTCACTGCGGTTTGTCTTTGGAAAACGCTATAATAGAACTAATATTCTTTTTCTTCCAGCTGTCTTTAATTGTATTGTTTCAGACGGCCTTTCCCCCTCTCAATAAAGGAAAATCATGAGCTTCAAAACCGATGCTGAAATTGCCCAGTCTTCCACCATGCGCCCGATTGGTGAAATTGCCGCCAAGCTGGGTTTGAACGTTGACAACATCGAGCCCTATGGTCATTACAAAGCCAAAATCAATCCTGCCGAAGCATTCAAGCTGCCTCAAAAACAAGGCCGTCTGATTTTGGTTACCGCCATTAATCCGACTCCCACGGGTGAGGGTAAAACCACTGTAACCATTGGTTTGGCGGACGCATTGCGCCATATCGGCAAAGACTCGGTTATTGCCCTGCGCGAGCCTTCTTTGGGTCCGGTGTTCGGTGTTAAAGGCGGTGCGGCAGGCGGCGGCTATGCCCAAGTTTTGCCGATGGAAGACATCAATCTGCACTTCACCGGCGACTTCCACGCCATCGGTGCGGCGAATAACCTGCTCGCCGCCATGCTCGACAACCATATCTACCAAGGCAATGAATTGAATATCGATCCGAAACGCGTCCTGTGGCGTCGTGTGGTCGATATGAACGACCGCCAGTTGCGCAACATCATCGACGGCATGGGCAAACCTGTTGACGGGGTGATGCGTCCCGACGGTTTCGACATTACTGTTGCCTCCGAAGTCATGGCGGTATTCTGTCTTGCCAAAGACATCAGCGATTTGAAAGAGCGTTTGGGCAACATCCTTGTCGCCTACGCCAAAGACGGCAGCCCTGTTTATGCCAAAGATTTGAAAGCGAATGGCGCGATGGCGGCATTGCTCAAAGATGCGATTAAGCCTAATTTGGTACAAACCATCGAAGGCACTCCGGCATTTGTACACGGCGGTCCGTTCGCCAACATCGCCCATGGCTGTAACTCTGTAACGGCCACCCGTTTGGCGAAACACCTTGCCGATTATGCCGTAACCGAAGCAGGCTTCGGCGCGGATTTGGGTGCGGAAAAATTCTGTGACATCAAATGCCGCCTTGCCGGTTTGAAACCCGACGCAGCCGTCGTCGTCGCCACCGTCCGCGCCTTGAAATACAACGGCGGCGTGGAGCGTGCCAACCTCGGCGAAGAAAACCTCGAAGCCTTGGCAAAAGGTCTGCCCAACCTGCTGAAACACATTTCCAACCTGAAAAACGTATTCGGCCTGCCTGTGGTGGTTGCCATCAACCGCTTCGTGTCCGACTCCGATGCCGAATTGGCCATGATTGAAAAAGCTTGCGCGGAACACGGCGTTGAAGTTTCCCTGACCGAAGTATGGGGCAAAGGCGGCGCGGGCGGCGCAGATTTGGCACACAAAGTCGTTAATGCCATTGAAAACCAACCGAATAACTTCGGCTTTGCCTACAATGTTGAGTTGAGCATTAAAGACAAAATCCGTGCGATTGCCCAAAAAGTGTACGGCGCGGAAGATGTCGATTTCAGCGCAGAAGCGTCTGCCGAAATCTCCTCACTGGAAAAACTGGGCTTGGACAAAATGCCAGTCTGCATGGCGAAAACCCAATATTCTTTGAGCGACAACGCCAAACTCTTGGGCTGCCCTGAAGGCTTCCGCATTACCGTGCGCGGCATTACCGTTTCTTCCGGTGCGGGCTTCATCGTTGCGCTGTGCGGTAATATGATGAAAATGCCGGGTCTGCCGAAAGTTCCGGCTGCCGAGAAAATTGATGTAGACGCAGAAGGCGTAATTCACGGCTTGTTCTGATTTAGATTGAAATAGATAAAGGCCGTCTGAAACCGAGGTTTCAGACGGCCTTTTATGATTTAAGTGAATTTCAACCGGCTTTTTAAGAGATTGAAGAAATTGTCTATCATGCCGAACATTGTATTGCGGTCTTCGCCAAACAAGGAAATGCTGCGGTCTTTGCTGATTCTGTCATAAGCGGCAAAAATGGTTTTCAGCTCTTCAGTGGTTAAACGCAGTTGCTTTTCATGCAAGATTCGGCTTAAGAGGGTGACTTCTACTGGGTTCAATTCAGGGAAAAGGTGGCTGAACCACAATTCCATGGTGTATTGGACGGATCTGTTGATTTTGTCTCTTTTTTGCTTTCTTGAGCTGTGTGTATCCTGTAAGACAACAAAGACTCGGGCAGGTTGGCAAAGGTTTTGCCATGTAGGGCGCATTGCACCCACATATGGAAATCGGGCGCGGTTTCTGTCGCGGTGTAGTTTATCCCGAGGTTTTTAATGCTGTCGTGCCGCCACATGGTGGTGGGGTTGAACATGTTTTGAGCGGCTAAGGAGAGAAAGGCTTTAATGTCTTTGTCGAGCAGGGGGAGGTCGCTTAAAACGGGTTCTCTTCCGGTTTGGTCATCGAAAAAGATGGTGGCTTGGCTGCCGACAATATCAATTTCGAGATGGCTGTCTAAAAACTGAATCTGTTTTTCAAAACGATCCAAGGCGCAAATATCGTCCGCATCCATTCGTGCCACATATTCGACCTCTACGTCTTTGAGCATATCCATGGCAAATTGGCAGGCAAACGGCTCACCCCCTGTTTTCCGGAAGATGGAAAACCTGCAAACGTGAATCTTTAGCTGCGTAAGCCTCGAGGATTTCGCCGGTTTTGTCTGTTGAAGCATCGTTGATGACGATGACGAAAAAGTCGCGGAATGTTTGATTCAATACCGAATCCAAGCATTCGGGCAAATAAGCTTCGGCGCAATAGGCCGGCAAAATAACGGCGAGTTTCATGTTTGCTTTCGATGTGTTTTGATGTGTAGTCGGCGGAGGATTTTACTATAAATTTCCCAAAAGCTAAGGCCGTCTGAAACCTTATTTTCAAGTTTTCAGACGGCCTTAGTGTGAATCCGAGATACGGATTATTTAACGATTTGGTTCAATTCGCCTTTGGCGTATTTGGTTGCCATTTTTTCCAAAGAAATCGGTTTGATTTTGCCGGCCTGGCCTTCGCAACCGAATGCGAGGTAGCGGTCAAGACAGATGTGTTTCATGGCTTCGACGGTTTTGCTCAAGTATTTGCGCGGGTCGAATTCGGATGGGTTTTCTGCCATGAAGCGGCGGATGGCACCGGTAGAGGCGAGGCGCAAGTCGGTATCGATGTTGACTTTGCGCACGCCGTGTTTGATGCCTTCGACGATTTCTTCAACCGGTACGCCGTAGGTTTCACCGATTTTGCCGCCGTGTTCGTTGATGACTGTCAGCCATTCTTGCGGAACGGAGCTGGAGCCGTGCATCACGATGTGGGTGTTCGGCAGGGCTTGGTGGATTTCTTTGATGCGGTCGATACGCAATACATCGCCTGTGGGCGGACGGGTAAATTTGTATGCGCCGTGGCTGGTGCCGACGGCAATAGCCAATGCGTCAACGCCGGTATCTTTAACGAAACGTACGGC
>NZ_JBQCTZ010000057.1:0-18812 GCF_051963715.1 Neisseria sp. P0001.S005
CGGACTTTGGCTTGACCGGCTTCGGTCAGTGCTACCAAAGGCAGACGAACATGGGGTTCGCATTTGCCCAATAAGCTTAGGCCCCATTTGGGCGCGGCCGGGCTGGGCTCGCAGAACATGGTGTTATAAATTGGGATAAGTTGCTCGTTTAGGCGACGGGCGGTCGCAATATCGCCCTCAAGGGCGGCTCGGCACATATCGGCAAAGAGTTTCGGTGCAACGTTGGCTGCGACGGTTACCACACCATGGCCGCCACACAGCATGAAAGGCAGGCCGGTAGGATCGTCGCCGGAGAACACGGCAAAACCTTCAGGAACGCTGTTGATCAATTCGATGTTGTTGCCGATATTGCCGCTGGCTTCTTTCACGCCGACGATATTTGGAATCTCGGCCAAACGCAAAATAGTGTCGTTGCTCATGCTGACGACGGTGCGGCCGGGAACATTATAGATAATCATCGGAATCGAAGTGGCTTCGGCGATGGCTTTGAAATGTTGGTAAATGCCTTCTTGCGAAGGTTTGTTGTAGTAAGGAACAACAGATAAGGTGTAGTCCGCACCGGCTTGCTCGGCGGCTTTGGAAAGGGCGATGGCTTCGACAGTATTGTTGGCGCCTGTACCGGCGATAACGGGAATGCGCTTGTTGACGTGTTTGACGGTGGCTTCAATAACGGCCAAATGTTCTTCGACAGGCAGGGTAGCTGACTCGCCGGTGGTGCCGACTGCGACGATGCCGTCGGTGCCGTTTTCAATGTGCCAGTCGATTAAGTCATGAAGTTGTTCGTAGTTGATGCTGCCGTCTTGATTCATCGGAGTAATCAGGGCAACCAGACTGCCTTTTAACATACGGAAACCTTTAATTTTATGGTATGGGTGAATTATGCAGTGGATTGTAGCTTACTTTGTTGTTTGTGTGAAACATATCCGCTAAGCGGCTTTGCCGTTTAATGGTGACTTGTCATTATCTTAATGAATAATACATTTTTAAATCATTGGTTTGTTTGTTTTAAGATGGAAAAATGATGTCAAGAATTAAAATGTGTTAAGGCGGTTTGAGGCCGTCTGAAAACGATTGGGCGGAACTTTCAGACGGCCTGATGGTTTTGAATTTGCTGATACATTTCAAATTGGTTAAAATACGCATCTTAATATTTTTTAACGATTCTTGAGAGAAGGTTCAACATGGCCGGAATGACTGAAAAACAAGCGGAACCGCTTGATTTGGTTTATGGTTTGGAAGATAAGCCGCCGTTTGGTAATGCGTTGTTGAGTGCGGTTACGCACCTTCTGGCAATTTTTGTCCCGATGATTACTCCGGCATTGATTGTCGGCGGGGCGTTGGAGCTGCCGGTTGAAATGACGGCTTATTTGGTGTCGATGGCGATGGTGGCTTCAGGTGTCGGCACTTATTTGCAGGTTAACCGTTTCGGGCCGGTCGGTTCGGGTATGTTGTCGATTCAGTCGGTCAACTTCTCTTTTGTTACCGTGATGATTGCGCTCGGTACCGGTATGAAAGAGGGCGGCTTGACTGAAGATGTGATGATTTCAACGCTCTTGGGCGTGTCCTTTGTCGGCGCGTTTTTGGTGTGCTTCTCCGCTTGGCTTTTGCCTTATCTGAAAAAAGTGATTACGCCGACTGTAAGCGGCGTGGTCGTCATGTTGATCGGCTTGAGCTTGGTGCATGTCGGCATTACTGACTTTGGCGGCGGCTTCGGTGCGAAAGCAGACGGTACGTTCGGTTCGATGGAAAACTTAGGTCTGGCATCGCTGGTGTTGCTGATTGTATTGGTTTTCAACTGCTTGAAAAACCCATTGCTGCGTATGAGCGGCATCGCGGTGGGTTTGATTGTCGGTTATATTGTTGCGCTGTTTTTGGGCAAAGTAGATTTTTCCGCCCTGCAAAACCTGCCGCTGATTACCCTGCCTGTTCCGTTTAAATATGGTTTCGCATTTGATTGGCACGCGTTTATCGTTGCCGGTGCGATTTTCCTGTTGAGCGTATTTGAAGCAGTTGGCGATTTGACGGCGACTGCGATGGTCTCCGAGCAGCCGATTGAGGGTGAGGAATACACCAAACGTCTGCGCGGCGGCGTATTGGCAGATGGTTTGGTTTCTGTAATTGCGACTGCGTTGGGCTCTTTGCCTTTAACCACGTTTGCGCAAAATAACGGCGTGATTCAAATGACCGGCGTAGCTTCGCGTCATGTGGGCAAATATATTGCGGCGATTTTGGTATTGTTGGGCTTGTTCCCTGTCATCGGCCGCGCGTTTACTACGATTCCGAGTCCGGTTTTGGGTGGCGCAATGGTGTTGATGTTCGGCCTGATTGCGATTGCCGGTGTGCGGATTTTGGTCAGCCACGGTATTCGCCGTCGTGAAGCGGTCATCGCGGCTACTTCTGTCGGTTTGGGTTTGGGCGTAGCATTTGAGCCGGAAGTGTTCAAAAACCTGCCGGTATTGTTCCAAAACTCAATTTCCGCAGGCGGTATTATGGCAGTATTGTTGAACTTGGTTTTGCCGGAGGATAAAACCGATAAAGCGGTTAAGGTGGAAACCGATAGTTTGGAGCACTAAGCAAGCTTTATTCAAAGGCCGTCTGAAGTTTCAGACGGCCTTTTGGTTTTCGGCTATAATATTGTTTTTATTTGTTATCCGAGTGGTTCGGATAGCTCTACCCGGAAAGGTTTTATATGACGGTTTATTCACTTTTTATCACTTGTCCTCGCGGTTTGGAAGCGCCTTTGACGCAGGAGCTTGAAAACATAGCATGTCAGGATATCCGAGCTGTTGACGGTGGTGTGGCATGTAAAGGCACGATGGAGCAGGTGTATCGTATCAACCTGCATTCGCGCGTTGCCAGCCGTGTTTTGCTGCGTTTGACCAAAGGCGGTTATCGCAACGAACACGATATCTACAAATTGGCACGAAATCTGCATTGGACAGGTTGGTTTAAGCTGGAGCAGACCTTTAAAGTCAAAGTTGAAGGCAAGCGCGCCAATGTGAAAAGCTTGGATTTTGTCGGTTTGAAAATCAAAGATGCCGTCTGCGATGCCTTTCGCGATATTTATGATGCGCGTCCGAGCGTGGGCAAAATCAACCCCGATATCCGCATTCATGCCTTTATCGATGAGCGCAATGTGGAAATCTTTATCGATACTTCCGGCGAAGCACTCTTCAAACGCGGCTATCGTCAGGATACCGGCGAAGCGCCATTAAGAGAGAACTTGGCGGCAGGTTTGCTGCTTTTGGCAGGCTACGACGGTACGCAGCCTTTCCAAGACCCGTTTTGCGGCAGCGGCACGATTGCCATTGAGGCAGCATGGATTGCGACACACCGTGCGCCGGGCTTGATGCGCCGTTTCGGTTTTGAAAAACTGCAAAACTTCGACAAAGAAAAATGGCAAGCCCTGCGCCGTGAGGCTGAAAAACAAATCAAACCGGCCGCCGCGCCAATTTCCGGCAGCGACAACGACCGTTATATGATCCGTGCCGCATTGGCCAATGCCCAAGCCGCCGAAGTGGATAATTTCATTCGCTTTGACGTGCAAGATGCGCAGGCCGCTCGGCCAAACGGCGAACACGGCATTATGATTTCCAATCCGCCTTATGGTGTGCGCCTTGCCGAAATTCAGGCTTTGCAGGCACTTTATCCGCAACTGGGCACGTGGTTGAAACAGCATTACGCAGGCTGGCTGGTTGGGATGTTTACCGGCGATCGCGATATGCCGAAATTTATGCGCCTTTCTCCGAAGCGTAAAATTCCGCTGTTTAATGGCAACTTGGATTGCCGATTGTTTTTGATGGATATGGTTAAAGGCTCGAATCGGGGCTAAAACCTGAAATTGAGGTCGTCTGAAAGATGATTTCAGACGGCCTTTTTTATTTTATTTAAATAGACTTTGCTATAACGGAGTTTGCTTTTCTTTTTTTAACTTCAGGCCGTCTGAATCGTGTTCAGACGGCCTTTTTATTGGTTTAAAACCGCTATTTTATAGCAATAGGCAATCATCTAAATAATAAAAATCTATTATACAGGTAAAATACATTGTTAAATAAAAATACCATATCTAGTAGTCTTGTGTTTTAATTCGCACTATATCTTGTGTTTTATGGTGTTGCAATGAGCAGCTTGAAATTTACAGTTGAGCAAATTGTATGGCAGGAAGTACCGGGCGAAGTGTCGCTGGCATTTCTGTTTTCCGGTTGCCCGCTGCGCTGCAAGGGTTGCCATAGTGCCGATACATGGAAAGAGGGCATCGGCATGGAATTGACCGAGGATTATTTAAAAGGCCGTCTGAAACGCTATCGCGGGCTGATTAGCTGTGTGTTGTTTATGGGCGGAGAATGGCAGCCGGAAGCCTTGCAGAAAATGCTGGCTATTGTTGCTCAGGAAAGTTTGAAAGCCTGTTTGTACACCGGCTTGGAACGTGAGGAGCTGGAAGCGGTTTCAGACGGCATTCTGCCTTATCTTACGTATCTGAAAACCGGCCGCTGGCAGATGGAGCTGGGCGGTTTGGACAGCCCGACCACCAATCAGAAGTTTATTGATTTGCGTACGGGCGAAGTGTTGAACCGCTTGTTTATCAAAGACAAACCTGCGCCTAAAGTTTTTCCAGTGGCTTCAATTTAGCCCGGTGCTGTATTGCACTGATTTAAATTGAATTTATTGTATTCGCTGACAGCAATGTTTCAGACGGCCTGACCATCATTACTTGATAAATCAACCAAACCATACAGGAGAATTAACATGATTCGGCTGCATCCCGAACAGTTAAACGGAAAACTACAATTCATGCGCGACTACATCAGCGCGCAAAACGCGGCGGACGGCTCGAAAATGGACGCCAATGCCAACGTTACGCAAAAAAACATCGCTACGATGGAAGCGGAAATCATGAAAGACTTTTTCGTGCAGATTAACCGCGCCCAAGTATCGCGCAAAATCGCCGAAATTTTCGACCAATCCGTTGCCGACGAATACATCCGCCAGATTGAGGCGCACGAGATTTATGTGCACGATGAAACCAGCCTCAAGCCTTACTGTGTGTCGGTTACGTTGTATCCCTTCCTGCTCGACGGCTTAAGCAAACTCGGCGGCGAATCCAAAGCGCCGCAACATCTGGCATCGTTTTGCGGCTCGTTTATCAATCTTGTGTTTGCCATCAGCGCGCAGTTTGCCGGCGCGGTGGCAACGGTGGAATTTCTAACCTATTTCGACTACTTTGCCCGCAAAGACTACGGCGACGATTATTTGGAAACCCACGCCAAAGAAATCGCCAATCACATGCAGCAGGTGGTATACAGCATCAACCAGCCCGCCGCCGCGCGTGGCTATCAGAGCGTATTCTGGAATATTTCCGTTTATGATCAATACTATTTCGACGCGATGTTTGGCGATTTCGTCTTCCCCGATTTCAGCAAACCAGTGTGGCCAAGTGTGGCGAAGCTGCAAAACTTCTTCCTCAAATGGTTTAATCAGGAACGCAGCAAAGCCATTTTGACTTTCCCCGTCGTTACCGCTGCGATGCTGACTGATGGCGGCAAATGCAAAGACACCGTGTTTGCCGACGAAATGGCGAAAGAATTGGCGGAAGGCAATTCCTTCTTCGTTTATCTTTCCGATAATCCCGACTCCTTGGCTTCCTGCTGCCGCCTGCGCAACGCCATTGAAGACCGTACTTTCAGCTACACCCTCGGCGCGGGCGGCGTGGCGACTGGCTCCATCAATGTCATCACCATCAACATGAACCGGCTGGAACAAGACGGGCGCGACCTTGCCGCCGAAGTCGCCAAAATCCACAAATACCAATACGCCTACCGCAAACTGATGGAAGAATATCAAGCCGCAGGAATGCTGCCCGTTTACGATGCAGGCTTCATCACGCTAGACAAACAATTCCTCACCATCGGCATCAACGGCATGGCGGAAGCCGCCGAATCGCAAGGCATTAAAGTCGGCTACAACGACGACTACATCAACTTTGTCCAAGGCCGTCTGAAAACCATATTCGAAGCCAACCAAGCCGCCAGCAAACACTATGGCGTGAAGTTCAACACCGAGTTTGTTCCCGCCGAGAATCTCGGCGTGAAAAACGCCAAATGGGACAAAGCCGACGGCTACAAAGTCAGCCGCGAATGCTACAACTCCTATTTCTACGTCGTCGAAGACGAAGAAATCAACGCGCTTGACAAATTCCTGCTGCACGGCAAAGAACTGGTGGACTGGCTCGACGGCGGCTCCGCGCTGCACCTGAACCTCGACGAAGCCCTGCCCGAATCCGGCTACCGCTCGCTCTTGAACATCGCCGCACAAACCGGCTGCAACTACTTCTGCGTGAACGTACGCATCACCATCTGCAACGAATGCGGCCACATCGACAAACGCACCCTGCACGCCTGTTCCGCCTGCGGTTCGCACGACATCGACTACGGCACCCGCGTCATCGGCTATCTGAAACGCGTATCCGCATTCAGTAGCGGACGGCGCAAAGAACACGCGCTCAGGCATTATCACCGTAAAGCGGCGTAATCGTTGAAAAAAGATTGCTTGCAAACCTAAGGCCGTCTGAAATTTTAGACGGCCTTGATCATGTTGAGATAGGCTGGCTCTTTTAATGATATAGTTTTGATTAAATTAAACAAAAATTCTTGACACCTTCATTTAATGAATTAACATATAACGTCCTTTAACCTAAATTTAAAAAAGCGAGAGACACATGAAAACATCAGTTTTATTGGCAGCTTTGTTGGCTGCTCTGTCCCTATCAGCATGCGGCGGTTCAGGCTCATCTTCTTCTGCCGTTTGTGACGAGTACGAAAAAGCATTTGCCGAAGCAACTAAAGACGTAGATGCCGCAACCAAAGAAATGATGCAAAAATCTTTCGAACAAACCAAAGAAGCGTTGAAAAACCTGCCAGCAGACCAACGTGATGCAACTTGTAAAACTTCTTTGGATGCTTTGAAAGGCGTTCCGGCTGCCGAAACTCCTGAAGAAAAAGCCGAAGAAGCCAAAGACGCCGCTGAAGAGGCTAAAGAAGAAGCAAAAGACGCAGCGGAAGATGCAAAAGAAGCTGCTGAAGACGCTAAAGAAGAAGCTAAATAATACAGCTAAGCTTTACAGAAAAACGGATTCCAATGATTTGGAATCCGTTTTTTGTTGTGTGAATTAGGGTAGTTATTTTAGATGAGCTTTTTCAGTTTTCAGACGGCCATTTCTTATGCCGTCTGAAAGCGTTAGTTTCAACTAAGTTAAAATTTACAACAGCAAACCATCAATCAAACAACCGCGTGCGTCCCGCACACACCCTACGCGTAGGTTTTGAAGTTTCGTGTGATTTACAGGTAGGGTGTGTAGCGCAGCCACGCACGCGGTCGGTTGAGTATGCAGGCTACGGCTTGCTAAAAATTATTAAAATTTAAATTCAGTCATATTATGTTCGTTATCAAGAGCAGCTAAGACTTGGCTTACTTCTGCTTTTAAGGGCGATGTTTTTGCTAAATCTACAATACCATTCAAGGCAGCATTAACAATTTCTATATTTCCTGACTCAATTCCTTTATCTAGTGCATTGAAAAAATGACTAAAATTTTCTTTTCGCTCTTCAAATGTGTTATCTAAATATTGCATTAAAAACTGTTTTTGGGCTGCAATTTTCTCTAGACTAACTTCTTTCCAATTTGCAATCATTTCTCGTTTGGTTTTCTCTTGTTCAGCAGTATTTAAACAATTAATAAATTCAACTGCAACTCTTTCACAGCAAGAAAATACCTCCTGAAGAGCATCCATTTGTCGATTCATTTTTTCACGAGCTAAAGCATTCTTTTCTTGTTTGTTAATACGAGAATTATTTAACATTTGTAAACCAAAATTAGTTGCTGTAGATGCTATCATCATGTTAGTATCCATTTGATTTTTCATTTTAATCTTCCCTTTCATTTAAATTTCTTGTGTTAAATATCCTGAGCAAGTTTGCTTTATATTAGATATGAGCTCACCATTTTCTTGAACTATTTTTATCATCATAATATTTTTTAATGCAACTGCAATATTAGTCATTAGTTCAAAATTTTTATCATTTGTAGTATTTACCTTAATTTTTTCGTATCGATTAACTAATTCATTTAATGTATTAATTATCTCTTGGGCATTATCTTGTAATGCAAGAAATCCTTTTTCTAGAATTTCAAAACGACCAATTTCAACTTCAACTTGTGCTGCAAATGCCTGTGCTTCTGTTAAGGCTTTTTCAGCATCGTTAGCTTCTTTGATACCACTCCAAGCCAATGCTAAACCCGCTGAGACGGTGGCAGTGGCAGTACCAATAAAAAGATTGTCAGTTTCACGTCTGGCTTTTGCACCAGTAAAGCTTTCCCATTTTTGAGAAAACCATCCTTCAGGAGCTTTTTGCTTGAATCCTGAATATGCAAGAGCCCCCAAAGTTGTACTTAAAGACATACTCTGTGTATTATGAGTACTGCTTTTTTGATATTGAATAAAATCTTGAATTTCTGCCAAATCTTCTATATATAAATTCACATCAAAATCTTTTAGTTCTCCTGAAACTTTTTGAAATTTTCCAGAATTTTTAAGTGTGTTTAAAAAATGAGCGATTTGATTATGAAAAACTTGTTTCTTTATTAGAGATAAAGTTTCAAATTGTTGTTGTGTTAAGTTATGAATGGAAAAAAGCTTTTCTTTTGAAATTTGATATTTTGATTGAGCTTCTTCTCCAATTTTATTTGCTTCATTCAACATTTCAGCAGCTGATTTTTTTTTATAAGTACCATAACTGGCTACTGCCACTCCTGCAGCACTGGCAATTAAACTTGAAATGATACTATTTGAATTTGAACGTTTAAACATAAATTTCCCAAATGTTGGATTAAAATAATCAATATAAATGATTTAAAAAATATTACTTTAAGATTTGTTTTAAATATGCACCAGTATGACTTTTCTTGTTTTGAGCTACTTGTTCGGGAGTACCTGATGCAATAATTTGCCCTCCGCCATCTCCCCCTTCAGGCCCTAAGTCGACAATATAATCAGCAGTTTTAATGACGTCAAGATTATGTTCAATAATCACAATCGAGTTGCCTTTGCCTTTCAGACGACCTATGACTTCCAGCAATAGGGCGATGTCGGCGAAGTGCAGGCCTGTGGTCGGTTCGTCGAGGATATAGAGCGTTCTGCCGGTGTCGCGTTTGGATAGCTCTAGGGCGAGTTTGACGCGTTGGGCTTCGCCGCCGGAGAGGGTGGTGGCGGATTGACCGAGGCGGATGTAGCCTAAGCCTACGTCCATCAGGGTTTGCAGTTTGCGCGATACGGTGGGGACGGCGTCGAAAAATTCGCGGGCTTCTTCGACGGTCATGTCGAGGACTTGGCTGATATTTTTGCCTTTGTATTGGATTTCGAGCGTTTCGCGGTTGTAGCGTTTGCCGTGGCAGACTTCGCAGGGGACGTACACGTCGGGCAGGAAGTGCATTTCGACTTTAATCACGCCGTCGCCTTGGCAGGCTTCGCAGCGACCGCCTTTGACGTTGAAGGAGAATCTGCCGACGTTGTAGCCGCGTTCGCGCGAGAGGGGTACGCCGGCGAAGAGTTCGCGGATGGGGGTGAACAGGCCGGTGTAGGTGGCGGGGTTGGAGCGCGGGGTGCGGCCGATGGGGGATTGGTCGACGTTGATGACTTTGTCGAGGTGTTCGAGGCCGTGGATGTCGTCGTATGGGGCGGGTTCTTCTTGGGCGCGGTTGAGTTCGCGGGCGGTGATTTTGGCGAGGGTGTCGTTAATCAGGGTGGATTTGCCGCTGCCGGATACGCCGGTAATGCAGGTAATCAAACCGAGCGGCAATTCGAGGGTAACGTTTTTGAGGTTGTTGCCGCGCGCACCTTTGAGGACGAACATTCGGTCGGGATTGACGGGCGTGCGTTCAGACGGCACGGCAATGGATTTTTTGCCGCTGAGGTATTGTCCGGTAACGGAGTTTTCGCATTTGGCGACGTTTTCAGGCGTGTCGGCAATCAGTACGTTGCCGCCGTGTTCGCCCGCGCCGGGGCCCATATCGACTACGAAATCGGCTTCGCGGATGGCGTCTTCGTCGTGTTCGACCACAATCACGCTGTTGCCCAAGTCGCGCAGGCGTTTGAGGGTGGCGAGCAGGCGGTCGTTGTCGCGCTGGTGCAGGCCGATGGAGGGTTCGTCTAATACGTACATCACGCCGGTCAGGCCGCTGCCGATTTGGCTGGCGAGGCGGATGCGCTGGGCTTCGCCGCCGGATAGGGTTTCGGCGGAGCGGGAGAGATTCAGGTAATCCAGCCCGACGTTAATCAGGAAGCCGAGCCGCTCGGTGATTTCTTTGAGGATTTTTTCGGCGATTTGTTTTTTATTGCCGTCCAAATCCAGTGTTTCAAAGAATTGGTGGGTTTTGGTCAGCGGCCAGGCGGAGACTTCGTGCAAAGGTTCGCCGCTGACGTAAACGTAGCGGGCTTCTTTGCGCAAACGTGCGCCGCCGCAGCTTGGGCAGGCGCGGTGGTTTTGGTATTCACGCAGTTTTTCGCGCACGGTTTCGCTATCGGTTTCGCGGTAGCGGCGTTCGAGATTGGGAATGATGCCTTCAAAGGCATGGCTGCGGTTGAAGGTGGTGCCGCGTTCGGACAGGTAAGTGAAATCAATGACTTCTTTGCCCGAGCCGTGCAAGACAACTTTTTTGACTTTTTCAGGTAGGGTTTCCCATGCTGCATCCACATCAAACTCATAATGGCGTGCTAACGATTGAATCATTTGGAAATAGAATTGGTTGCGCTTATCCCAGCCGTCAATCGCGCCTGCGGCTAAGGATAATTCAGGATGGGCGACCACTTTTTCGGGATCGAAGAAGTTAGTATTACCCAAGCCGTCGCAAGTCGGGCAAGAACCCATAGGGTTGTTGAAGGAAAACAGGCGCGGCTCTAATTCGGGCAGGCTGTACGAACACACGGGGCAGGCGAAACGCGCGGAAAACCAATGCTCTTCGCTGCTGTCCATCTCCATTGCCAGCGCGCGTTCGTTTCCGTGGCGCAATGCGGTTTCAAAACTTTCCGCCAGCCGTTGTTTAATGTCGGCTTTTACTTTCACGCGGTCGATGACGACGTCGATATTGTGTTTGATGTTTTTTTCCAGCTTCGGCACTTCGTCAAGCTGATAGACCTCGCCGTCCACGCGCACACGCGCAAAACCTTGCGCCTGCAAGTCGGCAAAGAAATCGACAAACTCGCCCTTACGCTCGCGCACCGCCGGCGCAAGAATCATCACGCGCGTGTCTTCCGGCAGCTTCAAGACGGCATCGACCATCTGAGATACGGTTTGGCTCGACAGCGGCAGATTGTGTTCGGGGCAGTAGGGTGTGCCGACGCGTGCGTACAAAAGACGCAGGTAGTCGTGGATTTCTGTTACCGTACCGACGGTGGAGCGCGGGTTGTGGCTGGTGGATTTCTGCTCGATGGAAATCGCGGGAGACAGACCTTCGATCAAATCTACGTCGGGTTTGTCCATCATCTGCAAAAATTGACGGGCATAGGCGGAAAGGCTTTCGACATAACGACGTTGGCCTTCGGCATACAGCGTATCAAACGCCAGCGATGATTTGCCGCTGCCTGACAATCCTGTTACCACCACGAGTTTGTGGCGCGGAATGTCTAAATCGACATTTTTCAAATTATGTGTACGCGCGCCACGGATGCGGATGGTGTCATTATCGTGTGAATGTTTGTGATGATGGTTGCACATATTGTCAGGCCGTCTGAAAAATAAAATAAACGGCTATTGTAGCACTTTTCAAATGACAGACTGGATAGATAAAGCATTTGATATAAAAGAAACAAAGAGGCCGTCTGAAAATATGTTTTCAGACGGCCTTGATATAGATGAATCAGCTTATCAGTCGATTTTGCGGAGAATTTCGCGCAGGGCTTTTTGCCAGTCGGACGGTTTGATACCAAATTCGGTCTCTAGGCGTGAGCAATCCATGATGCTGTATGCCGGACGTGGAGCGGGCAGTGGATATTGATCGGTAGTAATCGCGTTCAGTTCCGGAATGCGGAAGCTGTCGTCTAATTGGTGGGCTGTCTGAAAGATGGCTTTGGTAAATTCGTACCATGTTGCCGATTTATTACCACAGTAATGGAAGATGCCGCGTGGGGAGGTGGGTTGTTGTAATAATTCGATAATAGCGTGTGCCAAATCGCCTGCATAAGTCGGACAGCCGGTTTGGTCGTGAACGACGGAGAGGGAATCGCGTTCTTTGGCAAGGCGCAACATGGTTTTGACGAAATTGCTGCCGTATTCGCTAAACAGCCATGAAGTACGGATAATAGTGCTTTCAGGATGCGCGGCTAAAGCCAAAAGCTCGCCTGCGACTTTGGATTGACCGTAAGTGCTGCGCGGATTAGTGTAGTCGGTTTCGCGGTAAGGGCGTTTGCCTTCGCCGTCGAATACATAATCAGTGGAAATATGGATAAAGCGGGCATGCGCGGCACGGGCAGCTGCGGCAAGGTTGTGAACAGCGGTTGCGTTGACGGCAAAAGCAGCCTCTGCGTTTTCTTCTGCTTTATCGACGGCAGTGTAAGCTGCGGCATTAACGATGGCATCTGGTTGGAAGTTTTTAATCATATGATGCACGGCTTCGGTATCGGTAATGTCCAGCGAAGTAGAATCGGTAGCAATCAGTTCCCAATCTTCGGGTAGGCGGTCGCGCAGACAACGGGCAAGCTGGCCTTTGGCTCCGGTCAATAAAGTACGCATGGTTGAGTATCTCCTCTGATAGCTGTTAAATAGGTGTTTGTGTCATTATAGTGTAAATACGACAAATTCACATTATTGGCGTAGAACAAAATGCAGAGGCGGCTGTATTTGGGCAAATTATCGATATTATCTATCCATAATAATAACCACTTATTGGTATTATGTTTGTTTACTATAACTAGAGTTAAAGTTCAGCTTTTAATAAGATAGATAAAGGATCTATGCTGTTTGAGAGAGTGTGAATCAATGTTAATGTTTTTATTGTTGCTAGGATAATGGAATTTAAAAACAGGCGAAACTCCGTCCTTTTGTCGGCAAATTCTACCGTTTGATATTTTTGAGTAAATATTTTGAAAAATATTACTAAAATAATA
This sequence comes from Neisseria sp. P0001.S005, assembly GCF_051963715.1. NCBI lineage: Bacteria > Pseudomonadati > Pseudomonadota > Betaproteobacteria > Neisseriales > Neisseriaceae > Neisseria > Neisseria sp. P0001.S005. The sequence continues at coordinate 13,154 of NZ_JBQCTZ010000057.1, forward strand.
ATTGAGCAAGGGCGGATTTGCTCGTTCCGCTAGCTCGATATCTTTATTAACTATTTTGGGAGTAATTATTATGGCATACTGTTACGGGGGGTATTATGCTAGACCCCTGGTTAGTTCTTACTGCGCTCCTGCGCCTAAGGCTTCCTACTCTTCTTACTACTGCGCTCCTGCAGCGAAATCTTCTGTTTCTATCGGCAGCATCGCTAGCATTGCCAGCGTCGGCGTGTCAGTAGTTAATGCGGTAACTGGTTTGGTTTCTGCTATTGCGGCTTTCTGCCCACCGGCAAAAACTCCTAACTACAAATGTGTTCCGGCTTGCCCACCTTACAACTGCGATCCAATCAAACCGATCCCATGTCCAAAACCTCAGCCTAAACCTCAGCCTAAGCCTCAACCAAAACCTGAGCCTAAACCTGAGCCACAGCCAGAACCGCAACCAGAACCAAAACCACAACCAAAACCTGAGCCTAAGCCAGAACCAAAACCTGAGCCTAAGCCAGAGCCTAAGCCAGAACCAAAACCTGAGCCTAAGCCAGAGCCAGACTGCAAAGACTGTGTTGACGACCATAACCAAAACAACTCATACGGTCACGAAGACAAAAACCCAGGTAATGTCATCAGAGCTGAAGACTGCAAAGACGGCAACGTTATCCGCGGTACTGATGCTAAAGATACCATTTATGGTACTGCTTGCGAAGACATCATCTACGGTGGCAACGGCACAGACGTAATCTACGCCGGTGCTGGTAACGACACCATTTACGGTGATGCCGACGGTGACTCTCTGTACGGTGAAGAAGGTAAAGACTACCTGCAAGGTGGTGCCGGTAACGACTACCTGAACGGTGGTTCCGGTGCTGACATCATGCGCGGTGGCGACGGTAACGACGTTTACTTCGTTGACAATGCCAACGACCAAGTTATCGAGTACGGCAATGCACATGCCGGTATCGATACTGTTCGTACCGTTATCGACTACACCCTGACCGATCACGTTGAAAACCTGATTTTGCAAGGTATGCAAAACCTGAACGGTACCGGTAACTCTTTGAACAACAACATCGAAGGTAACGGCGGCAACAACCATCTGTACGGTTTGGCCGGCGACGACTGTCTGGTTGGTAAAGACGGTAACGACTACCTCGACGGCGGTGTCGGCAACGACATCCTGATCGGTGGTACCGGTAACGACACTTACTTCTTCGACAAAGGTTACGGTCACGACACTATCCGTGAAGAAAGCGGTAATGACACCTTGTTGTTCGGTAAAGGCGTCGCAGCTTCTGACGTATTGCTGAGCAAATCAGGTGCTAACCTGACTGTTTCTGTCGGTACTAACGACAGCATCACCATCGATGACTGGTTTACCGGTAACGATCACAAAGTTGAAAACTTCAAGTTTGCTGACGGTAGCACTTACCAAGTAACCGGCCACGGCGACTACTACTCTCTGTCTGCTGTGAACCAAATCCAAGATCAGACTCAAGCTTCTGTAATCTGATAGGATGGTGATTTTCAGGGTTCTTCCCTGAAATCAACGGTTAAGGCCGTCTGAAACCAAAATATAAGGTTTCAGACGGCCTTTATTTTGTAAACAATCTGACGAAAAATTCCAAATTGGGCTAAAATATCGCATTCTTCTGTCTACCAAAGAGATACTTGAAATGTCTGAAATCAGCTTGAAAAAAATCTACTCCGGCAAAGTACGCGATTTGTACGAAATTGACGATAAACGTATGTTGATGGTTGCTTCCGACCGCCTGTCTGCATTCGATGTGATTTTGGATGACCCGATTCCGGGTAAAGGGGAGATTCTGACGCAGATTTCTAATTTTTGGTTTAAAAAACTGGCTCATATCATGCCTAACCACTTTACCGGCCATACGGTTTACGATGTTTTACCTGAAAACGAAGCCAAAGTTTTAGAAAAACGCGCCGTTGTGGCTAAAAAACTCACTCCGGTGAAAGTAGAGGCTATTGTGCGCGGTTATCTGGCAGGCAGCGGTTGGAAAGATTATCAAAAAACAGGCTCTGTTTGCGGTATTCAACTGCCTGAAGGTATGCAGGAAGCGCAACAACTGCCTGAAGTGATTTTTACGCCATCGACCAAAGCAGCAGTTGGTGATCATGATGAAAACATCAGCTTTGAAGAATGCGAACGCATCATTGGTAAAGAGCTGGCGGCGGAAGTACGCGCCAAGGCGATTCAGCTTTATACGGAAGCGGCCGAATATGCGAAATCTCGCGGTATTATTATTTGCGATACCAAGTTTGAATTTGGTTTGGATGAAGAAGGTACGCTGACTTTGATGGACGAAGTGTTGACGCCTGACTCCAGCCGTTTTTGGCCTGCCGACCAATATAAAGTCGGCACCAATCCTCCGTCTTTTGACAAACAATTTGTCCGCGACTGGCTGGAGCAAAGCGGTTGGAACAAAAAAGCGCCTGCGCCTAAAGTGCCTGCCGATGTGATTCAAAAAACAGTCGAAAAATATCAGGAAGCATTGACTTTGCTGACTCAGGATTGATTTTTAAGTTTGAAGGCCGTCTGAAAGAGATATGTTTCAGACGGCCTTTTTATTGTATAAATACTGGATTTTAAGGATGGTTGCCTTTATAATCGAGAGTTGTTTTCAGTGCCTTAAAGGCCGTCTGAAAGCTTGTTTATAACCTGCCGCACGGTCTGAAACCCTAACTATGCACATTCGGATTTTAGTGTGCATTATTAGTGTTTTAGCAGTGCGGTATTTTGAAAGGAACAATAATGTTCAATAAACACGTTAAGACCTTCCAATACGGTAATCAAACCGTTACTTTGGAAACCGGCGAGATCGCTCGCCAAGCCGCTGCTGCCGTTAAAGTATCCATGGGCGACACCGTTGTTTTGGTTGCCGTTACTACCAACAAAGAAGTGAAAGAAGGCCAAGATTTCTTCCCTCTGACTGTCGATTACCTCGAGCGTACTTATGCAGCAGGTAAAATCCCCGGCGGTTTCTTCAAACGCGAAGGCAAACAAAGCGAAAAAGAAATCCTGACCAGCCGTCTGATCGACCGTCCGATTCGTCCTCTGTTCCCTGAAGGTTTCTACCACGACATCCAAATCGTTGCGATGGTGGTTTCCGTTGACCCTGAAATCGATTCCGACATTCCTGCCATGCTCGGCGCGTCTGCTGCGCTGGTGTTGAGCGGCGTACCGTTTGCCGGTCCGATTGGTGCGGCACGCGTGGGTTATGTAAACGGCGTGTACGTTTTGAACCCGACTAAAGCCGAATTGGCTAAATCACAATTGGACTTGGTTGTTGCCGGTACTTCTAAAGCCGTGTTGATGGTCGAATCCGAAGCAGACATCTTGTCTGAAGAAGTAATGTTGGGTGCGGTTGTTTACGGTCACGATCAAATGCAAGTGGCCATTAATGCCATCAATGAGTTTGCCGACGAAGTCAACCCGGAAGTTTGGGATTGGAAAGCACCTGAAACCAATGAAGAATTGGTTGGAAAAGTACGCGAAATTGCCGGTGAAACCATTAAAGAAGCGTTCAAAATCCGTCAAAAACAAGCGCGTTCTGCCAAATTGGACGAAGCTTGGAATGCCGTGAAAGAAGCGTTGATTACCGAAGAAACCGACACTTTGGCAGCCAACGAAATCAAAGGCATTTTCAAACACTTGGAAGCCGATGTTGTCCGCAGCCAAATTTTGGACGGCCAACCGCGTATTGACGGTCGCGATACCCGCACTGTTCGTCCGCTGAACATTCAAACCGGCGTATTGCCGCGCACTCACGGTTCTGCACTGTTTACCCGTGGCGAAACCCAAGCTTTGGCGGTTGCCACTTTGGGTACTTCACGCGACGAGCAAATCATTGATGCACTCTCCGGCGAATACACCGACCGCTTCATGCTGCACTACAACTTCCCTCCATACTCTACCGGTGAAGTGGGTCGCGTAGGTGCGCCAAAACGTCGTGAAATCGGTCACGGCCGTTTGGCTAAACGTGCGTTGTTGGCCGTATTGCCAGAACCTGAAGATTTCAGCTACACCATGCGCGTGGTTTCTGAAATTACCGAATCCAACGGCTCTTCCTCTATGGCTTCCGTCTGCGGCGGCTGCTTGAGCCTGTTGTCTGCCGGTGTGCCTTTGAAAGCACACGTTGCCGGTATCGCCATGGGTCTGATTTTGGACAACAACAAATTTGCCGTCCTGACCGACATCTTGGGCGACGAAGACCACTTGGGCGATATGGACTTTAAAGTAGCCGGTACAACTGAAGGTGTGACTGCGCTGCAAATGGACATCAAAATCCAAGGCATTACCAAAGAAATCATGCAAATCGCTTTGGCTCAAGCCAAAGAAGCACGTTTGCACATCTTGGATCAGATGAAAGCCGCTGTTGCAGGCCCACAAGAGCTGTCTGCACACGCGCCGCGCTTATTCACCATGAAAATCAACCAAGACAAAATCCGTGATGTGATTGGTAAAGGCGGCGAAACCATCCGTTCGATTACTGCTGAAACCGGTACTGAAATCAACATCGCTGAAGACGGTACCATCACTATCGCTGCGACTACTCAAGAAGCAGGGGATGCAGCGAAAAAACGTATCGAAGAAATCACTGCCGAAGTGGAAGTGGGTAAAGTGTATGAAGGTACTGTGGTTAAAATCCTCGACAACAACGTTGGCGCGATTGTCAGCGTGATGCCGGGCAAAGACGGTTTGGTACACATCAGCCAAATCGCCCACGAGCGCGTACGCAATGTCAGCGACTACCTGCAAGTAGGTCAGGTTGTGAACGTGAAAGCATTGGAAGTAGACGATCGCGGCCGCGTACGCCTGTCTATCAAAGCTTTACTTGAAGCTCCTGCTCGCGAAGAGAAAGCAGCTGAATAATTTGATTGTTCAAGCTTGAAACAAAAGGCCGTCTGAAAATTTCAGACGGCCTTTTGTTTATTTGAATGATGAATTTAAAAATGAGTTTGCCTTTACTTTGATAAAAGGGATTACTACAATGTTTGTAATTTAATAAATATATTCATTTCTTAAGGAGTATGCAATGAATGCTACACAATTAATCAGTCGGCTGACGCAAACCGTCGGTGAAAAATACATCATCACAGACCCGGCGAAAACCGAACAATACCGTCAAGGCTATCGTTTTGGTGAAGGCAAGGCGCTGGCAGTTGTCCGCCCGGGTACGGTGTTGGAAATGTGGCAAATCTTGCAGGCGTGTGTTGAGGCTGATGTTATCGTGATTACGCAGGCCGCCAATACCGGTCTGACCGGCGGCTCGACTCCTGACGGTAATGATTACGACCGCGATATCGTGATTGTGAACACCATGCGTCTGAACATCATTCAGCCGATTAACAATAACGAACAAGTTGTCTGTCTGCCTGGTTCTACCCTGAATCAATTGGAGCTGCTGCTGAAACCTTTAGGCCGTGAGCCGCACTCAGTAATCGGTTCGTCCTGTATCGGAGCATCTGTATTGGGTGGCGTATGTAATAACTCGGGTGGTGCACTGGTACAGCGTGGCCCGGCTTATACAGAAATGGCCCTGTTTGCACAAATCAACGAAGAGGGTAAGCTGGAGCTGGTCAACCATTTGGGCATTGATTTGGGCGAAACCCCTGAAGAAATTCTGACCAATCTGCAAGGTTTCCA